>JBHLLI010000097.1:0-15266 GCA_048885765.1 Candidatus Hermodarchaeota archaeon | reverse complement strand
TGAAAATTTAGTGATATTATTATCTTAAATTGCAATGAATTTAAATATTAAATATGCACCCTAATACGTAATCCAATAATCTATTAATATAATTTAAAGAGAGGAAAAATTTCCAATGTCACCAATTTGTTCACAATGTGGATATAATAATATGTTTAGAGCTAAATTTTGCCGGAAGTGTGGCAGTGCAATATCAGAAGATGTATTCGAAATAAAGGAGACATTGCACAAAGTAATCACATTTTCAATTGTTTGTGTTTCTTTATTTATTTTCTTAATGATAGTCGCAAACATAGGCATATTTGTAGAAGTAGGTGTGATTCAAGGATTTATAGGCATGGCGATTATTTGGCCCTTAACGATCTTTTTAATTCTATGGATTGCTGTTTATTTGAGGGGAGGTACTAGAGTAAGAAGATTTGTGATTTCAGATGATTCTATTATAATTCAAATCCCTTTTAGAGATTTATTTCAAATTTCTTGGTCAGATTTTAGATCTATTGAGATAGTGAGAAGGGCTACATGGGACATGGTAAGTAATACACAAACTAGATTCTATAATTTTATTTTCAAAGAAGATAACGTTCTCAAATCATTTGAAATTGAATCGGGGAGAGAATTCTCAAGAAAAGCATTAAAACAAATAAGAGCTAAATTAGAAGTGTTAGCTAATATTAAAGGTATAGAATATACTTACTTTAAAAAACCGCCTAAGAAAAGCTAAAATTAACAAACTTGAATTATAAAACCATTAAATTTTTTTTTTAATTAAATCCTATTTTAATGATAAATCGAAATAAATAGAACCTAACACAAAACCACAATAAGATATTAATAATCTTGAAATAATTATTGGTTTTAAACACGTCTTCAACGAAAAATTGTCTTAAAAATAAAAACGTGATAAAAATGGGTAAACCAACTAAAGAAGATGCTGCATTATTAATCCAAATTTTTGGCATAGAATCTGCAGACGAAGATTACAAGAAAGCTGTCAATTGGTTCTTTAGTGAAATGAATGAAACCGATTATAATGATTATAAAGCTAAAAATCCAATAGGGAGTGAAGGATACCAAAATTTCATGACACTCTGTCATTATTGGGAGCTCATAGGCACGCTTGTCAACCGCGATGTGCTTAATGAAGACCTTGTATTTGATATGCATGGTGATATGTTGTGGGATAAAGCTGAACCTATTATCCATGGAATGCGAAAAGACCTTGACATGCCTCGATTCCTGGAAAATTATGAAGTTTTCGCTAAAAAATATCCAAAATGGGCTGAAAATAACCCCATAAAAGTCTAATAAATCTAAATCTAATCTTTTTTCTTTAATTATTGTTATATTTGCCTATCCTTAGTTTAATGTTTAGGGTACTTTAATGTGGTTTGCCATTAAACTAATAATTCAACCATGCTTGATTTCTTTAATAAGATTAGAGCATCTAAAGTCCATATGGGTCTCCAATGAGGTAAATCCTGATAAACTATTTTTAGACCGCCATCGTCTTGAAGACCATTAAAAAAAATGTCCGCTTCATTGTTTATGATTTTTTTATCTACAATATCAAGGGCATGGTACCAATGTCGACCAAACAACAGGTAATGTTCCTTATTTTTTTCAAAAAGACTCGGGAGTTGATTTATAATCTGTTGTAGCGTGTGTTTTTCCTCATTATTCTCTCCCAAATATTTCAGATATATAAAATAAGGATACTCATAGAGTTGATATTCTTTAGGAAGAGTGCAGGTTGAATAAAAACGTTTTACTTTTTCATAAAAATTTGTGTCTTTAAATCCCCACTTTTTAAGCAATCCTGATATGGCCAAGATCCGTATTTCATCAGGACCGTCCCACCATTTTTGAAATGGGTAATTGTACAAATCTTTCGGAGGATGGTTAATATATCCTTCTTCATTCTGCTCTACAATAACCCAATTAATTAAACGCTCTATGATTTCATTATCTACATCTTCTAACAGATCAAATAGAAACATAGCAGTTTCAGCACCTATAGCAGTACTGTTAGGGCAAAGTAAATCTGGTTCAATTCCATTACCAAATCCTCCATCCAAATTCTGATATGCTACTAAGGCCTTAATGACATCATCCTTATTTCCACTTTCAAAAAAATAGGAGAACAGTTTTCTCTCAAGGAGCCTTCCATTTCGAAATATAAATTCTTTTATTTTTTTATACTGGGTTTCTTCAATAACTCGCATAAAAAACACTATATCCTTTTTGTATAATAATGAAAAGGGACTTAATAATTACTATTAGGATTTTTGAACAGATATATCTCTTTAAGGTTTGGATGTTCAACAAATGAGATATTCTCTGATAAAGCATTTAATATCTTTTGGGGAATTTCTGATTTAGAAGTATTTATTATACTGAAAGAAATAGATGTGTATCGTTTACTAGTCCAATATCGATACTTTATTTCCTTTCCAGTATATCTTTCTACTCCATCCCTCCTTTTTTTCGTGATTCTAATTGAATCTGCCCAAATTTGCACAAAGGAGATGTCATGTAAGTCAATTTCCTTATATTTTCTTTTGAACTTAAACAATCCTTTACTATAAATGAAAATAACCCTTTCATTGGTTATATACAAATTTCCATTACCAATACTTAGTAATAAATCACATAAAAAGATGCAAGCTATATTCATTATAATTAAAAATACCAATGAAAAGTAAAAATAGAAATAAGCCTCTAACCAATATGTAAGTATTACCATCACTAGAAATAATAGAGAAAAGCATACCCAAAAAATGTAAAAAATAATATTGTAGCGTGTGTCTGGTTTATGACTAAATAAAACTTGTTCCCCTTCATTTAATTTTAAAATTTTTTTTAGATCATTTGAATTTCGAGACATGATTTTTTCGACAATCTATCTATCCAATTAATATCAATAAAAGTTATTAAAAATTCCCCTTATCTATATATGTACTCAGAATAAGACTCCTTTATATTATAATCGGATCTCTTTTATTGTCTAATAATTCTCTCCTAATTATGAATATATTAGTTATTGTTTTTATCGTAGTATATTCGATAATATCACTTTGGTTTGCATGGGGTTTGATTTCACTGCATATCTGGGAACATCCTGAATTTGAAGTACTAGAGAAGTTAGATAAGGTGGAAATTGGACCTCCTCCTTTAAGAAGAAATTAAGTTGGAATTGAAATAAATTTGATTTGAATATCAATATCATGAGTCAAAAGAAATTAAAAGTTATAGCTTATTCTGATTATATTTGTCCATTTTGCTATATTGGATATCATCGAATAGAGCTACTTAAGAAAGAGTATAATCTTGATGTGGAATGGAGACCATTTGAGATTCATCCTGAAACACCGAAGAATGGGGCTCTAACTGAAGAATTGCCTTTCCCAAAAGGTTATTTAGAGATGGCCTTCGCTAATGTTAAACGCCTCGCAGATGAGGATGGTTTAAAGCTTAAATTTTCAGGAAAATTACCAAATTCACGATTAGCTTTATATATTTCTGAATTTGCCCGAAAAAAAGGGAAATTTGAAGAATTTCACAAATTAGTACTAGGAGCTTATTGGTTAGAAGGAAAAGATATTGGAAATAAAGAGCTATTGTTAGATCTTGCTGAATCGATTGGTTTAGATAGAAGTGAAACAGAGGAATACTTGAATACTAATGAACCTTTCGAAGCTGTCCAACAATCCTTAAAAGAAATAAGGAGGTATGGGATAAACGGCGTTCCTGCTTTCATTATTGAAGATAAGCTAATTTATGGAGCCCAACCTTATGAAATTTTTAAAAAAGTAATTAATGAAATCTTGGATACGAAATGATATTTTTTTAATTATTTTCTTTTAAAAAATCGTAGATTTGATCTGCGATTAATTTTCCATGAGCTACAGCATCAACCACACTTTTCGATCCAAGCACGCAATCTCCCCCTGCTAAGACTTTAGGGACACTTGTGTAAAACTTTTCATTTACAATAAAGGTATTTGATTCTGACATTTTGAATCTATGTCTATCAAATCCAGATATATCAATTTCTTGACCAATCGCTTCGATAATGTAATCAGCTTCGACTTTAATATCGACGTCTTCAATAGGAATCGGAATAGGGCGACCACTAGCATCTAGATCACCCAGCTCTATTCTCTGGCACATAATTCCTTTAGTTTCATCTTCTGTGCAATAAAATTCTTTTGGGTTTATAAGAAATTTAATGTGTATACCCTCATCTTCTGTATCTTTGATTTCAGCTTTACCAGCGGGCATATGTTCCTTTTCTCTCCGATATAGAATGGAAACATTTGCTCCAAGTCGTTTGGCAACTCGAGCCGCATCAGTAGCAGTACTTCCACCTCCAATTACAATTACTTTTTTATTATTTATATCAGGTATATCTTCATGAAGATTATGTTTTTTTAAAAATTGAAGGGCTTGCATAATAATATTTGGATCTCGTCCTGGAAGTTTAAGCAATTTAGCTTTTTGAGCACCAATTCCTATAACGATAAGGTGATAACCTAACTCAAAAATTTGATCTATACTAAAATCACTATCAATAGTTTTATTCGTTATGATCTCAATCCCACAATGTTGTAAATTTTCAATTTCTGTATTTAAAACTGATCTTGGTAAGCGAAATTCAGGAATTTCAGTTATGAGCATACCCCCAATTATTCCGTTTTTTTCAAAAATGGTCACATTAATTCCTAATTTTCTTAAATAAAATGCTACAGTAAGCCCAAGAGGTCCAGAACCTAAAACAGCTACTTTTTTGCCCAGATCAGGTTTGCATTTAAAATATTCATTGAGAGGCCCATAATTATCAACCAAAAATCGTTTTATCATAGGAATTTGAATAGGATCTCCTTTTATTCCAGCAGTACAATGAAGTTGACAATAACCAGGGCAAACTCTTTCAACACTTCTGGGGAAAGGATAATGTTTGTATATAATCTTAAGAGCCTCCTCGATCTCATTATCAATCACATGTCTAATTATATCTCTAGAATTGCAATGGGTGGGGCAATATTTCATACAGGGGGGTGGTTTTATCTCAGGATCGCTATTTTTAAAGCATTGGTGACAACGCGAGCATTCTTCGATTACCTCTTCTAGTTCTAAATACCCTAAATTAACCTCTTCAAAATTTTTGATTCTCTCTTCCGCCGGTAAATAATGCAGTTTAACAGCTATCTTACTTTTTCCTAATTTTTTTTGTTTTTCTGTCAATTTACAAAAAAATTATTCAATCTTTAAGTTTTGATTAATATGATTATCTTTATAAATAAATCTGATAAATCTGGAGTTTATGAAAAAATAGAATATTTGTAAAAAAAGTAAATTGAAATATCAAGATGAATTACATGTTTAAGATCCTCTGTATTCTTCAAGGTTTTCAGGTGGCCATCCTGTTTGAGTTGGATAGTTCCTAATGAATCGAAAATCACATATTCTAGCTCCTGCTGCTAGAGTTTTGGTTCTTTTAAATCCCACTCCTAACTCTCGCATTCTTGCATAATCACATAGACAAGCATAGGGAGCAATTACTTCAGCATCTTCCTTTTTTATTAGCTTAAGCCAACCACATTCAGTAAAGTTAAATCCCCAATCAAACTCCTCATTTAATCCCTCTACATACTCACCAACCCAATTTTCAGGATACTTATTTTTTTGACTTTCATTTAGCCACTCCTTCCAATAATTTTTCATCTTAACAGAGAAAATAGCTTTACGGAAAAACCATTTCTTAATTGAGGGTATAGATTTGGCATAACTCTCAGCAATATCATAAATTATCTTCCCAATTTCTCGCTCAGACAAGGTGAGTTTCTTAGTTGCCTTAAAAAGAGCAATAGTTTCTGCTGATTGGATCATTAATGGAGTAAAAGGTGAGTCATCACCTCCAACATAGGGTAACCTTGAAAGGATGCTCTCAAGCTCATTTCGAGCTTGTTCCCCAATACTATGAATATCCAACGCACTATTACTAGGTAAAACTACTTTTTTTGCAACTTTTATGAACTTATTAAACTGTTTCATTATTTTGTTTTTATTTCTTATGTAATATTGATTGTCCATATTTCTCAACTCTAAATTTACTATATACTATTAATCTTTACTATTTAAAAATAGAAACAAATATATAAACAAGTCAGTAAACAGAACTTCAGAAAATTTACAGATGTAAAGTATATTTTAAAGTATATATTATTTGACGAATCTAAATATAATTATAAAATACTATTTTATATCAATTTTGTATCAATTAAGTGAAAAGGGACAAGGTATAATCGAATTGATCCAATTTATTATTCTTTATTTAACGGGAATTTGAATTTCTCTTCAAAAATCAAATTTAATACCTATTAAAATTGATAACTTGGAATCCCTAAGGTATTAAATCTGAATGTCCTTTAAAAAATCAAAAATACGCCATAGTTCACATTTTTAAGGCTGAATTTTTATGTATCAATTATAGTGCCTTTAGATAAAAAACATCTATTGTCGCTCTGTGCCAGAATAGCCACTCTGAAGTCCAAAGATCTGAATGAAGAGGATACGAGAGTCATCCTCATCGACCCAATGTTACTTGCCTTAGGGTGGAATATCTTTGACTTGAATGAGATCTCAAGAAATTGTAAAACTTCAAGTGGTGGTTATGTAGACTATATTCTCAAATTTAATGGAAGACAAATTTATCTTGAAGCTAAACCATTACGCAGCAAATTAGAACAAAAATATCAAATACAAGCAACAAATTATGCGTATGAGGATAATATCGATATTTGTGTACTAACCAATGGAAATCGATACCAAATTTTCGAAACATTCAAAAGAGGCACGGTTTCAGACAGACTATTAATCGATATTACGTTAGATGATAATAAAATATCCTTAGATAAAAAAGTAGAATATTTGAATTTCATATCAAAGGAAAATATAAAAAATGGAGATTTGGTAAATGATGTTAAAAATGGAAATAGCCAAAAGCAAATAATTGAAACTGATAAACTTCCTGAATTTAAGAACCTCATTTTAGCTTTAAGAGAAAAGATCCTAGCTATAGGAAAGGATATAAGAGAAAAATTTTATCATCAATATAACGCCATAGGTTTTAGAAGAAATAAAGAATTTATCTTAATGAATATTAAATCTGAAAGTAGAGAAATCGAGTTTCTTTTAATGTTTGGTGAATTTAAACCAAAAGTCGAACATTTTGATAAAATACAAGTTGAAACTCTCCCTCAAATATATATGTATGGAAGAATGAATTTTAGAGCAAAAGTAAATCAAAAAGAGCAAATTAGAGAAATAATTGATTTAATAAAGCAATGTTATAATTTGCAATTAAAATGGCGTACCTAAAGCTTAAAACAAAAATATATATTAAGTCCTTATAAAAGTTGACTGGTTTTTTAGAAATAAAAAAAAAGATTTGAATATTTGTTAAGATTTGATACTTTATTGTTCTATTTTTTCTTTTGTTGTCTATATCTCTTCTTTAATGTTTACTTGTATATCAAAGCCCCCTATAAGCTCCTTTTTCATGTTATATTGATTAAATTCAATGTTAAATTTGTCGCCTGGTTTAGCATCCTTAGGTGCTCGTATCCTTATTTTTATTTTAGTACGATCTCTTGGTTTCATTAAATATGGTATAAACACACGATGTCCTGGACGAAACTTTAAAAAAGTTAAGGTTTCTTTTTCAAAGAATTCTATGTTATTTTGTAAGAAATTTACATTCTCAATCTCCTGTTTTTTTGAATTTTCTTTACGTGCCAACTTGGTTTTACTTGGGAAATCTTTTATTATTCCCCACATTTTTGTAATAACATTAGGATCATGATGAAGCAGTACAATTTCTAGATTCTCCCATTTTTTCGGTCTTATTACTTCAAGGTGTATTAGTTCTTCTTTTTTCGAATTATAATTACTGGTTGAGTAGTAGTAATCTGCGGTTTCATCTGGAACCATGTCAATTATATTGGTATTACGATATCTAATCTTACCATTTCCTGTACTTATGGTTGTTGCATCTTCAGGTACATGATCTTCGGGATTATAAACTTCAGCAAATATACATCCATGTCGTTGAGTGGAACCCGTTTCGAGTGGAGGAATTGAATCTCTTGGCCATCGAGCCCAAACTGTCCTTGTTTGCCCCGGACCAAGATTATATTCGATAACCGCGGAAATAATGTTATCTCTGAAATCATTTGGATATATTGGAGTATGAAAAGGACTGACAAAACTAAATGTTACAACAAATGCTCTTGCCTCTGTACCACCATTATTATTAATTTCAGCAAAAAACCAATTATCTTGACCGGCTTCAACATTTTCATGACTTCTAATACTTGAATCATCTACCTGAGACCAAAGACTACTAATTTTTAAATCAGATCCAGGAGAACATTCAATAATTCCACGATCATGAAAACTATCCAACATTTCAATCAAATGTCTCCCTAAATATGCATCATCTTCAGAATTTGTATCCATAAATGCCTCCGCTCCATCAGGCATCGTTGCATCATCAGCCACAGAATGGTGGCTCATGATTACTGTTTTAAGTAACTCATCTCTAGCAGCCGTACGTTCAAGTGCATTATTAGAATCCCCACCGATTGCTAGATAAATATTCCATAATGCAGCTGACCAGATTTCACCGTCAGCATGTACGTTATTTGCCCAATCAGTAGGGTAGACCTTATTACCATCAACTCTACGCATTCCACTTTCATCAGCAAAGCACCAATCTTCAAATACTTCACGTTGATATCCTCCACCACATTCTGAAAAATATACACAGGCTAAGATATCACAAAAACCTTCTCCCATGGCTCGAGTTTCGTATCTTCCTGTGATTGGGCTAGCATTTCCCCAATTTGGGACTTGATCGTGTTGAATAGCATGTCCGTATTCATGAACAATTGCATCAGCATCTTCTCCACGATCTGGTTTACATTGACCAGAATCTCCGAAATGAATCCCCCCATCTATTGGTGAGAACCAAGCATACTCATGTTCATCATGAGCATCTGCTTCAATTTGTTTATTATGTGCAGTTGTAATACCAAGACTTTGAATATATCTTTGGATTGTATCTACATGATAATACACCATAACAGCTTCAAACTCAGCATCATTGCTTGAATATTTAAAATTGTTTGCATTTGCCTCTTCAGGTGGTGCTATAGCAGGGGGTCCAAAATCTCGCATTTTGACATAAGGGCCTTCTAATTTATAAGTTCCGTTTGTTGAAGTTATATCCTTTAATGTAACATCTTCACACTCAGCATCAATTGTAGCTATAGTGGTTCCCGTAAATGTACAAGGAGGTATTGTTGCATTTGGGTCACGAAATGTATTATTGTTGGCTGTAACAACGGGATTTGGATTAAAAACAGATCCTTCACCATCAGGAAAATAGACAATTATATCTTCTTTAGCTAGAATATCTCCAGTAAAAACATCAATAATTATTCGCCAATCATGTAAAGGTTTTCGGGTTGGTATTAATATCATATAGCATAATTTGAGGCCCTCCAGTGATGGATAATAAATCTCTTCAATATCTTTGATTTCCTGACGTAATTCAAAATCACCAAGTGAATCCATAGCAATTTTTAAAGCTTGCTTTGTTGATAATTTATCTCCTCCTGGATAAACCTTAACGTTTACTTGAACTTTATGACTCAAATCTAACTGTGTTATTCTACTGTTCTTATCAAGGTGTACTCCTAATTTAGCACCGTAAATTGGAATTCCCTCCAAATATTGCTGAAATCGTAATATACGCTTAGTTGGAGTAGAAACATCCTGAATTACCTTAAGATCTTCATTTTTAATTTTAAAACTTAATTCCTCAGCATTATTATGTAAGAATTCTTTAATAGAATCTTCAATTTTATCTTTCTTTGGTAACGTGAATTTCCCTCTAACCTTTCTTGGACGTTTTTCAGTCTCGTACCAAAAAACATTATTTTTTGTTATATCAATTTTTTTTTCCACTTGATTTCGCCTCACAATACTAATTCTTTTTCAAATTATATTGTGTAAATTATAAATTATTAGCCTCATATTTAACTTTTTTGTCAGTTAAAATACCCTAAAAATTATTGGACGATTCTATAGATCTAAGTCTATTCTTTTCAAATTCTTACAAAATTAATAAATGACCTCCTTTAAAAAAAATGAAAGAGGTGTTTAATATGGTTGATACACAGTCAAAAAATTTACTTTATAAAGTGTTTCCGTATTTTCTCCACCTCTATAATAGATTCCTCCCTTAAAGAAGGTGGTCGGTTCGGTTTGGCTCCTTTTGGTTGTAATAATCCCTTATATTTCATTACTCTTCCAATAAAAAGGATTGTTCTTTTTTAAGAATCGATGATAAGTATAGAAATGAGTGGTCTGCTCGAAAATTGTAAGATTTTGGAGGAAATGCACTTAATGGAATTACTCTTACCATCGTCACAACTTGTTTACTAATTTTTTTCCATATTCTATTTAAATGAAAATTTAAAGATTGGAGATCCTCAGTAATATAATCAACCAAATAATCGTTTTGCTCGTGCACGTTCCAATTCTCTTAATTTCTTAATTGTAACTTCCAAATTAGGCGAAGAAAAGAGCCGTTGGATTTCATCCAAATTACTTTTTATGAATTTAGCTTTATCAGTATCCATTTCAGATGAGGACTCTATATTCCCTGTCACCAACTGCATGACAATATCAATCGAAAACCAATCCTTTTTCCGATTTGAGCTCATTGGTTGAAAATCGAGGAAAAGTTGACCTTTATCTTTTATGAATTTCAAACGCAAATTTTTATGTTCGAGAACTAGGAATGCATTTCCAAAACTTTCGGAGGAATCCGAGTCAACAATTCGAAACTGATTTGGCGAAAATAGGAAAGGACAGTGTTTCATTAAATAATGTTGAATTTCTTCTATTTCAACCACCAATAAAAAAGAAATTTTTCATTTAATGAGTAATAATGATGTTAAAATTTATATAAGTTCCTCATTCTACAGTCTTTTTTGCACAAACAACCCAAAGAACTATACAAATATAAATTTTAAATACTATAAAGATCTTATGGCTAAAATCTATTCGATTTCTACAATTAGGAAAAAAGTAAGGGAATACGGAAAAAGAATCGACGCTCCAAGTCAATTACTTACAGTTCGCTCTACTACAGATGGATTTGGCACTCCACATATAGAGATTGATAAAAAGGGATATAATTATGTAGTCAGTGAGAGAGGAAAAGAATTTGAACGAAGACAGACAAATGATCTTGACACACTATTATATTGGATATTCAAATCAATAGTGTTTAGTATGGCTAGTGATTATGAATTAGAACATCGTAAACTCAATGAAGATTTTAGGAGACAGCTATTTGCCAGACGAATAGAGCTAATGGAACAACTCGATTCGAAATTTGCTCTATGGGAAAAGCAGGATATTGAGAAAACTCTTAAAGAACATCCTTATGATGATGATAATTAAAGTTGATTTGTGATAAGTATGCGAATGGGATTTATTGAACGAAATGAAACCGATGATATAAGGGAAAGAGTGTTAGAGGGAATAGCTAAGATAGAAAGAGATCATGAATTAAATAAACGAAGCATTGATGAAATTGTTGAGGAAATTGCTCAATTTAATGTTTTATCAGACAGTCTGGTCACAATAGTTGGTGAAGTGTCAACTTCTTATGCTTATTTCAAACATATATGCAAAAGAGCCTCCGTTGAAAAGCTTGAAGAACTCACAGAACATTCTAATTATGTTGTACAATGTTATGCTTTTGCAGCACTTACCCAAAAAGCTCCTGATAAACTCTTTAAGATAATAAAGTCCAAGTTGCATATTACAAAAAAAATAAATACGATTTATTTTGATATATTAGGTAGAGTTAAAGTTGCTGATTTCTTTATTTATGAAGGTTTGCCCTTTCTTACAGCAGAACAATATAATAATATTGTTGAAGAAGTGTTTGAACATAATTATGACCTCGATTTCATATCAAATTACTTTAATGATTTAGAACCTGAAGAAGAACATTATAATCGGGTAAAAAAATATGTTTTAGAATTCTATAAGCCTTATGCACTTTTAGCTTTAGCGAAGTTTCAAAAAAATTCTGATTTAGAAATTATTAAAAGTTTTTCTCATGAAGAATCATGGGAATTTTATGGAGCAGTAAAAATTTTTCCACATCCTTCATTTTGGAATATACTAATAGGAATTCAACAGAAGGGATTAGGGAATAAAGAATTTTATCCCGCTAACCTTGAAGCTTTATATGCTGCTATTTCCACTTATCATAATAATGAAGCAAAAGAATTATTAACAAATACTTTTGATAAAATTGAAAATCCCAATTTTGTAAAATATCATGCAGAAGCAATTTTCCGAGCTGTAAAGGATTTTAAAGGTGGTTTTTATGATAAACTGCTTTTTAAACTTTGGAAAGATTATAATCAGATTAATTTAGAAATATTTGATTATCTACTAGAAAAATATTCGAATACAACACGTGAATTGATATTTCTTTCTTTAAGTGATCCCAATAAATTATATAAATTACTGAGTAATATTTATAATTTTAAAGATAGGATACATGGACATAAAAAACTTGCAGAGAAAATGATTAGAATATTTATCAAAGAAGATGAAAAAGGCGCTTTCAACGCTATAAAAAAAAACATCATAATACAAGATGTCAACTATTTGCCAATATTTACTAAAATTGTATCTGACTTATTAGAAGATGAATTTATTGAAGTCTTATTTGAACGTTTTTCTTATGATAAAAATTATCATGTTTTCTGTGAAATTGCTAATTGCCTTTTAAATTATAATTCACCTGAAGTTAACAGCAGACTACTCAAAATTGTTGAGAACAAATCATATCTAAGAAAAAATTGGGAACTAAAAGAAATTTTAAAAAAACTAAATCTTGTATAAAAACTAAAATTTGAAATTGTGTTGAAAAATGAAAATATGCTTTGTTTTTTTAAGAGTTAAAGACGGATTTATTGAAAGTGTTTTAAAAGAAATAAAGGAATTTCCAGGGGTACAAGAGGCTTATAATGTTTGGACATCTTTACACTTTGATATAATAGCTAAATTACATGCGGATGATATAGATACTATGACGCAAAATTTAGTACCAAAGATTCGTAAAATCAATGGCGTTGAGGAGGATTCAACTAGTATTGCAATTCCAGTTAACCAGCCTGAGTAGGTTTTTACGTAAGCTTTTTGCGATCTAATAATGTTCTGGTTGATGGTTATATCTGATATTTATAAGATAAAAAGTTATGGTAGAAAGTTAAAGAGTTATTTTTTAAAAAATTTCCGTAATCTATCCGCTTCTTTAATCATAGTCTCTCTAAGAGAAAGAGGTCGGTTCGGTATGGCTCTTTTGGGGGGTAGTGATCCTTCAGGTTCCATTAGCCTTCCAAAGAATAGGATTGTTCTTTTTTGAGAATCGATGATGAGGTAAAGAAAAGGGTGATCTGCTCGAAACTCGAAGGACTTTGACGGTGGTGGATAACCAGTTGGTGCTGCTATCATTGTAAGAGCTGCTGCCTCGACACCTTCTTCAGTTACATCGATAATAGCTTTATGAATAAACTCATTTATAAATATCAGAACATCTTCAACGATTCTTGATAAATCTGCATTTACATTGAAGGCCTCTGTTATTCCCAACTCTTGATGAGGTTGTATGAGGTTATAACTTGTTTCGATCTTGAATCGAGGAAAATAAACTTTTACTTCTCTCATTCTTGTATTTTGGAGCTTTAGAAGATCATCATCGAGTTTTTCAATATCTAATTTATCTTCTAATTCTATTAAACCGTCTTTTTCTTTAGGAAGGAATATCACCATTGAGATCTCCTCGGGAGTTGATTTTGAACCTTCGTAAAACATTTCTATAACTTTGTATCCCTTTTTATCTAAATATCTGAATTTTCTCCTCTGGTACATCATATTTACCATGACTTCTTTACCGGATATCAATGTGAATGGATCGATAAATGTATTTCCTTCATCAAATTGATGAAACCACTTACCCTTAAAATAAATTGCATTTAGGAGAATAAAAATAGTAGCGGGATCGATCCTATTAATTGTTTGTTTAATTTTTCCCCGAGTTTGTTTACTAACCCATGAATTAATTTTATCACAAATACCTTTATCATCACTAAAGTCTAGACACCATAATTCTCCTTTATAAATATTCTCCAGTATCGAAAGATATTCATCAAGAGGGGGATAAGTTTCTTGAGTGCACATTAAATTTGCTGAATATAGCTCAGAACCCCCTTTACGTTGAAATATTTTCATTAAGTCCTTAAATCCATCACGAAGGCTAGTTTGTTCTGAAATAATATGTAGAGCGTCCTTTAATTGCACCTCGGTCAATCCACAAGCACCTTCAAGAACCATCAAAAGAGTTGTAAAGATACTGAACGGTGAAAAAAACAAATTTCCCCCTAATTCTTTCAATTTACCATATAGTTCAATCGAATATGCGTTTATAGCTTTAATTATTTGATCTTCATTCACTTATTTCACTCTCAGATATTAGAACTTCTTTTTAAAGTTAAAATGATTCTTATAATTATAAATTTTTAGAGTGAATAAATCAAAGATGGTTTTAAAGGAGCTTCTTTCAGAAAATCCATTAGTGTTAGCCGAGGGTGCGGTAATTGAAAGGATTAAACGAGAATTTAAGTATGAATTGAACCCATATATTCAAAATGCTGCTATGGTGTATGATCCCGAGGGTAGAAATATTCTTGAGAAGATTTTCAGTCAATATATTTCTGTAGCATATAAGTATGAGCTTCCAATGCTCAATTTAGCACCTACATGGCGTACAAATCCAGAACGTATTGAATTAGCAGGATATAAAGATAGAAACTTGAATGCCGATTGTGTCGAATTTTTAATTCAGATATGTAAGAATTTCAAAAATAAAGGCGTTAAAATCTTAATAGGAGGATTAGTGGGATGTAAAGGAGATTCTTATAATCCAAAAGAGGCGTTATCAAGTGAAGAGGCTTATAAGTTTCATAAGACTCAAGCAATAGAGTTAAGTGAAGCGGGAGTGGATTTTTTATTAGCAAGTACACTCCCAGCATTTTCAGAAGCACATGGTTTAGCTAAGGCCATGGCAGAATTAAATTGTGAATACATAATAAGTTTTGTTATTC
>JBHLLI010000096.1:0-15587 GCA_048885765.1 Candidatus Hermodarchaeota archaeon | reverse complement strand
AACCTATCAGTATTAAAAATATTATAGCTTTATAAATTTAACGCATAACTCAAATAATTGTTACAGTATTACGGATATATAAACATCTAGTTTAATAGTTAATAAAATTTTAACAAAACCACAATATCAATGTTCACATAAAAGATTTTATCAAGTAATTCCATAAAATTTATGATAAAATAGATAATTAAGTATTTGATTAAAACTACATTTTTAGCAAAAATTGAAGAAATTGATATATTGATACAGCTATTTTTAATAGCATTAGAATTATTTAATAAATTATTAGAATTTAACTAGACTAAGGTTCAACTTAATTGGTGATTTTATCACATTCAAGAATGAGGAGCATCAAATTTTGATAATTGCGCATAGAGGCGCCAGTAGCATTGCTCCTCCAAATACCTTAAAATCATTTCAGAAAGCTATTGACTTAAAGGCTGACTATGTTGAGTTTGATGTTCATCAGTCTAACGACGGTGAAATTGTAATAATTCATGATGCTTTTATCAATGATTTAAATGGGCAAAAAAGATTGATTAAAGATATGGAACTACTGGACTTAAAAACTATTGATGTAGGAGAAGGAGAAAAAATACCTACAATAAGGGAATTAATTAATATTGCTAAAGGAAAAATTGGGTTACAATGTGAAGTAAAGGCTCCTGGTTTCAGTAAGGAACTTGTAGAATTGTTAAATCAAGAAAATTTAATAGAAACTTCAATAATAAGTTCATTTATGTTTGATGAATTACTGGAGCTCCAAAAACTTAATCTAAAGTTGAAATTAGCGTTACTAATACCCCCCGAGATCCATTCTACTCGCAGATTGACAAAATATTGTAATAAAGCTATTGATAACAATTTTTACGCAATTCATCCCTATTTTAAGGCAATTAATAATGAAATTATTAAAGTAATTCATGACAATGATATTTTAGTAAATGTATGGACGGTGAATAAAGAATCAGATATGAGAGAAGTATTAAAGATGGGTGTAGATGGGATTATTTCGGATGATATTCATCTACTTAAGAAGGTCTTAACTAATATGTGATTTTATGTTTTAATTTCTTTTAATAAAATATTTTAGTTGAGTTTTATTACTCTATTTAACAATTACATCTCTTTTTAGTAGATTTTGTTATGTCAACGATCAAAGATTCCCAGACAATAGATTTTGATAAAGCATTTTTTCCTAAGGCAATAGGAATAATAGGTGTGAGTCATGATCCTGGGAGTGGTGGGTTTTTTCTAAGATGTATGAAAAATAGATTTAAAGGCCCAATTTATTTATTTAATCCCCGCCTAAGCGGTCAGGAATTATATGGATATCCAATTTATCGTTCCATACTTGAGATTTCTGAACCGATTGATTATGTAATATTAGCAGTTCCAGCTAGATTATGTCCCAAATTAATGGAAGAAATTGGTCAAAAGGGTGTACCTTTTGCAACTGTTTTCGCCTCTGGTTTTCGTGAAGTTGGAAATGAGAATTTAGAGAAGGAACTTTTAAAAACAGCTCAAAAATATAACGTCAGAATTATTGGTCCAAATTGTATAGGTATTTATAATCCAAGAGGCGGATTGTATTTTGCATATGAACAATCTAAAAAAGCCGGAAATTTTAGTGGAGTATTTCAATCTGGTGGGATTGCTCAAAACTTATCTCAATTAGCTGTTGCTTATGGACTTCATGTTTCTAAATTTATTTCAATTGGGAATTCATTAGATTTATCTCCTGCGGAATTTCTAGATTACTTTCTATATGATGAATATACGAAAATAATTGGTTTATATATTGAAAATTTAAGATCCATTACCCAAGGAAGAAATTTTATGGACAGGGTACGCGAATGTAATTTAAATAGAAAACCAGTAATTCTCTGGAGGGCTGGATATGGTGAAGCAACAAAAAAGGCTATTTTATCTCATACTGGTGGTCTTGCTGGAAATAATGCAATTTGGAAAGCTGTGGGTAAACAAACTGGCAGTTGTATTGTGAATAACTCAAATGAACTAGGTGCTTTAGCTTCAGCTTTTAATTTGACATTCTTACCTGAAACCCGAAATGTAGGAGTAATCGGAATTGGAGGGGGTTCTACAATCGAAGCTATAGACATTCTAGAGAAGTATAACTTAAGAATTCCAAGTTTAACAGAGAAAACTATTAATAAAATGAAGAGATTTTTACCAGATGTAAATACAAATGTGACTAATCCACTTGATCTTGGTGGAGCAGGAATCCAACCAAATATCTATTACCGTACGATTTTAGCACTAGATAAAGACCCCAACATTTCTGCAATAGTATTCATAAAAGATCCTGAAAGATTTGGAGGCTTCCAAGAATTATTGGAAGAAATGGGCTTTAAAGATATGGATTTAAATAAAGAATTCATAAGATACATTTCAAAGGCAAAAAGGATCTGTACTAAACCCATGTATTGCGTTATGCTAAAAATTAATGAAGGTTTTGAGGAATATAAAAGTCGATATAAATTCAAATTAAAACTTTTAAATCGAAATGTACCTGTATTCGAAAGTCTAGAACTAACTGGAACTGTTTTAGATAAAATTAATTCCTATCGAGAATTTTTACAGAGGCATGGAAAATACCCAAAAAAATAACACTATAATTCTTATAAGATTTTTGGTGGTTCAGGAGGTTTTCCTAGCATTTCTAACAATTGTTGCTGAAAATTATCAAAATGCCCCGGTAAAATATTAACTACATAAAATGCCTCAGCTGCATTCAAATCTACATTTTTTCCAATAACAGATGCCATCGATCTTATAAGACGATCTGCATATTTTTTAAGTTTCTTAATCTCTGCTTCAGATATCTTTAAAGGATCAATATCAGGTGCAAATAATTTAGATAATATTTCAAGAGACGCTTCAAATTGTAAAGTAGCATTCACTTTTTTCTCCAGAGTTGAAGAAATGTCTACATAATAGTTTGGTTGACGCCCTAAAAATCCCATAAACCATAAATCTGAACAAGCATGTGGTTGAATATCTTCATTTAAATGATCTTGGTATAACAGAGGGAAACCAGAAAAAGTTGCTGCTTCAGCGGCCATACGTCCCACAATCACATGATCAGGGTGAACTTCATAAGCAGTCCAAGGATCGAGTGTCATAATTCTCTCCGGCTTTAATTTCCTAATATAATAGACGAGTTTTTTGCGTAAATCTGATCCAGAAATGAATCCTCCATCAGGAAAGTCTAAAAAAATGGTGTTTTCTATTCCAAGAATTTTGTTAGCTGCCTTTAATTCTTTAACCCTTTTTTCAGCAACTTGTTCTTTTGTTATATTAAGTCTTAAAGTTCCCACTTCTCCTCTTGTGCAACATATTGCACTTATAGTATGTCCTTCCTCTGCCCATCTAGCTAATGTTCCAGCACCACTATAAAATGATAAATCATCAGGATGCGCAAAAATTGCTAAAATAATCACTATATTCACATTCTTAAGAAATAATAAATTGTTTATAAAAAATGATATTTAAAATAAATATTATGAGAGGTTTTTTATAGATTTTCGTACTAGGACGTGATTTCTTCAAACTCTAAGAATTGGCTTTTTAGTTCATTTTTTTTTCTTATAAGATTGAGATCATCTGGATTCATTTTTATTGCTTTTTCTATACAGTCTAAACCCTCATCAATATTTCCTAATTTGCAGAGAATTTCCCCTTTGTTAACTAGCACATCAATATTATTATTTTTGGTTTTATTTGCGATTCTAAAATAATCATTTGCGCTTCTAATATTATTTTTTTTGGAAAAATCTTTACTTTTCTTTTCCCACAATTTAGCATAATTTTTTTTAATACTAAGTATTGTATTGAAGCAATTTAAAGCATTTTCAAACTGAGCAAGTTTAATGAACGCCATCCCTTTCTGCTTCCAGGTGGTTGCATTTCTAGGGCAATATTCCAAAACCTGATTAAAACAGCTAATAGCTTCGTTTATTTGATTCAATTTTAAAAGAGTCTCTCCCTTATTATTCCAAGCTTGAGTATATTTCGGTTTTATTTCAATGGCTTTATCAAAACAAAACAAAGCCTCTTCCAACTTTCCCAGTTTATGAAGAGTGACACCTTTATAATTCCAAACATTTGTATATGAATCAAATACTATTAAAGCCTTATTAAAAACTTGTAAAGCTCCCTCATATTTTTTTTGTCTAAATAACTCTCTTCCTCTCTTAAAATAAATTCGTGCCTCTAAAGGCGGAATTCTAAGATTTGATAAGCACATATGAATTTATCTTCTATATTGTTATGATTTTCACAGATTTGACAAAGAATATATATTTTTTTTTAATATTTAAACTTTACAATAATGGTAAAAACTGATTAAAATCGGAGAAATATTAACAAAAGGAGAGATTATAATATTAAAATTGATTTAAATTTACTTCCTATTCACTGTTTTTATTTGCTTCAATAGGTCGTCCAGGACTTCCTTGATAATAAAGTTTTCCTGGTTTTCCTCTCCAATTTTTATGTAAAACTGTATTTGGATAAATGACATTATCATCAGTAGTTAGAGCTCCACATCCCATTATAGTTCCAGGATAAAATGTATTATTATCCCCAATTTTTATTTCAAGCATAGTAATTTTACCAAATATAGTATTAACGGCATGGCTGGAGAGCCCTGTAGTAGGATAAAAAAATGTATTATCACCAATCTCAGTAAACTCTAAACCCACATAAGCATCATTATAGATTACATTCTTGCCAATTTTATTATGACTAATTCTTCGAAGAGTTCGGTTAATTAGCCATGGAAATGGTGACTTTGAAGTTAACCACATAGGAAATTTAATAATAAAACCTCGTTTGTGGTAATATTTAATCAATTGACCCTCTTCACTATTCACATCATCAAGTACACGCTTAAATACGCCTTGCTTAGGAGGAGATTTTTTATTCCATTTTCGAGCCCATAAAGCAGTAAATTCAATCAAAACAACAAGATATACATAATACAAGAAAAGAAAAAGCACCGGTAATAGAATTAAATGAATAAGTGGAGGTATTGAAAAGAGATTTATAAGTCCATATTCAAATAGTAAGAAAATAATTAAGCATACATAAAATGGTACTAAGAAACTAAGAAAATTGATTTTAAAGAAATCTAAAGCAGGAAGCTCAACCGTTTTTTCCAGTTTTTCCTCAAAGTTTGAGGTGTTTCCTTTAATAGATTTATCTTTTACCATACTATTATTATTATTAATGGATTATAAAAAACTATTTATTTCTTTTAAATATAATTTCTTTATTGTTGTAGAGCAGGTTCAACTTCTTTTAAAAGGGTTTTTTCTCTAAATACTGTAATCTTTTTGAACGACATTGCTAATGCTATAATTGCCAGTGTACCCATTAATAATCCAAAATAAATAGTATCAAACTCTTGTATTAAAAAAGCTCCCAAAAAGGGACCGAGACTTTGAGCAATACTGTCCAATGTGGTAGTATATCCATTAATTTTTCCAGCTTCTTTTGGAGAAACAGTCTCAGTCACTTTACTCATCATTAGTCCTCTTGCACATGAGACTCCATAACTCACTCCAACCATTAGCACGATAAAAATCCAGATTTCTCGATAAAAGGTGCCAAATACCCCTACAAGTATAAAAGTTATAACTAAAATTGATAAACCAAGTATCTTTGTCTTTTTTTCTCCTAAAACTCTAATAGTGGGTTTAAGAAATGTAAATCGAACAATTGCGCGTGATATACCTGAAACTGTTAATAATAGACTAACACCTATCGTGTCAAGACCTAAGATTAACCCAATAAAAAGGGATAAAGTTGAGACATACATGATAAATGAAAACGTATGGAAAGCAAATTGAGTTAATAGATATAACGCATCCTTGTTTTCCCCTAACTTAAGCTTAATCTTAATTTGTTTTTGGGAGGATTCCCTTTTTAATTTAGGCCATGATTCTTTTATAAAAAAAAATGTGATAATAATAGTTGAGAAAGAAAGACAGGCTGAGACTAAACCTGGAAGAGCAAGCGGATAATCTGGACCAAATATTAGAAATACTGATAAGAATCCTCCAACAGCAGGAGCTACCAATCCTGCTAAAGTATGGGCAACTCCTATGTTTGTCATTTGAACTCCTCGATCTTTTGGTTCAACACTATCAGTAATGATGGCTTTTGTAATAGGATAATTACCTCCAAAAATTCCATCAACAATCCGAGCTATAAACAATAACGTAAGAGAATTTGAAAAAGCTAGTATTAAAAAAGCTGAACATGTTCCAGCTTCTGCAATTAGAAGTATTGGTCTTCTACCAAATTTATCACTTAATCGCCCCCAGATAGGTGCAGAAAAAAGTGTGAAAACAGCGTTTGTAGCAAGAAGTAGGCTAATAACTACAGCATTAGTATTGTAAATTGTTATTAGAGAAGGTAAATAAGGGATTATTATATAAAAACCTAAAATGTCTACAAAAAGTCCTGTCCATAAAGCGAATAATTCAGGATATTTTCCTTTAAGAGATTTCTTATTGTATTTTGCATTTACAAATTTGTCAGAGTTTTGCTCCATAATTATGCTAAATATAATCTTATTTGTATGTCAGAAAATAAAGAATCCCATTTAAAATTACCATCTATAAAAAAAAAAAGATTAGTTTTTTAAAAAGTCAATAATCATCTGATTAACTTCTGGGGCTCTAGATCGAGGTGAACAATGACCTGCTTTATCTAAAACCTTCAGAGTACTATTTGGAATCTCTTTATGCATTTCTTCCATTACTAATTTTGGGGTAACTCTATCATGAGTAGATGTGATTAACAATGATTCATTCTTAATTTCATTTAATCTATCAAAAGTATAATGAGTATTAAGAGCATTGGCTTGAGCATTAATATCTTCTTCAGTAGATGGATCTATCATACTTTCTTTTATTAAATCCTCTGCTGACCATAAACCATACCATTTTTTAGAAGGTTCAGCTTCCAATTGTTTTCTAAATGCTATATAATAATCAGCACGTATTGATTTCCAAAATGCTTTTTCTGGATCTTCTTGTTTCGCTTTCAAATTATTTAATCGCATATTCCTATAAGCTATAGGTCCAGATTCATCTGGAGTGCCATAATTAGTATTAATAAGTACCATCTTATTAACCAAATCTGGGTATTTTAAAACAAAATTCTGAACAATCATTCCCCCTAGACTCCACCCAATTATGTGTACTTTATCAATTTTTAAAAAATCTAAAAATCCAGCAGTATCATCTGCAAAAATACCCATTGTATAACTTCCTTTAGGTCTATCGGATTTTCCAGCACCTCTATTATCGAACCTAATAACTTTAAAGTGCTCTGAAAGGGGTTTAAATTGGGCAATCCAACTTTCTTTCTTACTTCCAAATCCATGGACTAATAATACAGGATCACCCTCTCCTAAGATTTCATAACAAATCTTTAACCCGTTAATATCAGCAAATAAGTTACTCATACCAATCAAAATTAAATATTAAATTAAAATGTATTTATGAAATGCTAAACTAAGCTTTTAAAAAATCAATAATGTAGGGATTAACTATATGAGGATATTCTAATATTGATTGATGCCCTGCATTTTCAATTACTATAAATTGACTATTAGGGAGGAGTTCATGAATTTTTTTATTCATTAACATTGGACAAGATTTATCCTTATCAGCAGCGATTACTAAGACCTTATTTTTAATTTCATATAACCTATCATATGTATTATGAGATTCCAAGGCTTCTGCTTGATGATTGATATCTTTTTCAGTTGGACCATATAATGTTTTTTCTTCTACTAAGTCTTCTACTGACCAGATGTTATGAAACTTTTTTTTTGGATTTTCAACCATTTGTTTGTAAAAAACCCTAGAATAACTATGTTTAGCTCCATTAAGAAAAGCAGTTAGAGAATCTTTTTTTCCTGCTTTAATCCCAGCAATAGCATTTTTCCTATATATTTCAATACCTTGATCTGGTGGGATTCCTGGAGGTGTCACTCCAGCTATTGTATTAATAAGGACAATTTTATTTATCCTATTTGGATATTTTAACGCGAAATTTTGAACTATCATTCCACCCAAGCTATGTCCAATGATATGAGTTTTCTCAATTTCAAGATAATCAAGTAAGCTACTGATATCATCAGCAAAAAGTTCCATTGTATAAACTCCATCAGGACGATCAGACTTTCCAGCGCCTCTATTATCAAATCTTATTACTTTGAAATGCTCAGCTAATTCTCTGAATTGAGCCCGCCAATGTTCTTTTCTATCACTGAATCCATGTACTAATAAGACTGGTTCTCCTTCGCCTTTGATTTCATAACAAATTTTTATTCCATTAACATTTTCAGCATAAAATTCACTCATACAGCTCTAAAATTAACGGTTTAAAATTAAAGTTACTCATTAAGTTTTTAAAAAGTCTAAAATGATTTGGTTTACTTCTGGTGCTTTTTCTAAAGGAAACCAATGTCCTGCTGAGATTATCTCTAATGTACTATCTTGAATTTGTTTGTGAACTTGAATACTTGACACTTTTGGAGTTAATCTATCCTTTTCACCAGCAATTATTAATGTCTTACTTCTAATTTCCTGAAGTAAGTTAAGAGTTTTGTGTTCCCCTAAAGCATTAGAATGATTTCTTATATCTTGAGGAGTCCAGGGATCTTGGCCCTCCATATTTATCAAATCTTCTGCTGAAAAAATATCATGGAATTTAAATTTGGGATCTTGTTCCATTAATTTTAAAAATCCACGAGTTAATCTAAGTTTCATTTTATTATAAAATGAATTTATTGGATCTTTTAATCGTGCTTCATATATTGCAATCTGATTATTTATGAACATTTCAAGGCCTTTCTCATCTGGAATTCCTAATAAAGTACCTAATAATACCAATTTGTTTATTCTTTCGGGATAATTTAAAGCGAAATTTTGGACAATCATACTCCCCAAAGAATGACCAATTAGATGAGCTCTCTGGATATCAAGAAAATCCATAAGACCATTTAAATCATCCACTAACATTTTCATAGTATATGGAGTATCTGGTCGACTAGATTTCCCTGCACCTCGAAGATCAAACATTATTAGTTTTAAATGCTTTGCTAATTCACTAACTTGGCCTATCCAAAATTCTTTTTTAGCACCAAACCCATGAATCAAAAATGCAGGATCTCCATCCCCTCTAATCTGATAACATAATGTTATTTCATTAATTTTAGCAAAAAGATTTTCACTCATATAGTACTATAATACTGATAAAGTTATAACTCAAGCAGTTTTTTCAATTATCTTTGGAGGATTTAAATTAAGAAAGGTGAAATTTTTCAAAATTTTTGATAAGTCATCCTCAGAAATTACTGTTTTACGCTTTAAGTTATTTGAATCGGCATCTAAAGCATTGCGAACTATAATCTCACCATAATAATTAGTCATTATATCTTTTATATTGTAAGAATTATCACCAAGATGATAAATTTGACATTTATTAAGTTGCTCTTTTAATTCATATATTATTTTAAGAGTCCATTTTTTATATTTGGGAAAACTCTTCAAATTTTTAAGGTTAATAATTCCAAACTCTTGCTTTTTAATTAAACCGGCAAGGTCTTTTGCAATAGCTTTCTTTAGATCGAGTTTTAACTCTTGAAGTGAAGTTCGCTTTAAGTCATCTAATAGAAAATCTTGTAAGATAGTCCTTTTTGTAAAAATTTGTGAATATCGATCAAATCCAATCATTCTTAGCACTTTTTTTTTATAATTAGATTTATCAATTATTCTCAAATACGTTTTATTAAGTTCTTTTGCAATTTTATTTTGGATAAAATTATGGATATATTTTTTAGAAGCGTTTTTCTCAGGAAGAAAGCTATTGTTATAAGTCTCATATACTTTTTCTATTGCATCTAACTCATCAATTTTGTAATTTTTTAAATCATCAATTATCTTCAATGGTAAGTAAGAAGCAATATATTCAATCCCAGCCCATACAAGTTCGATAGCAGATTTTATACTAATTCGCCTTAAAGGTTTTAATATTTTAATATTATTCCCTTTAATAACAACAGGTTTTCTCTCACATAATATTAAATCGAAAGGTTGAATATAATGAGTTAAAGGATGTGTTTTATCTGGTATTATATAACCATCCGAAAATTGGCATATATAGCTCCCCAAAATTGGCTTTTGAGCTAAATCCCATTCAATTAAAACAAATTCATCAATTTCCTGAGTATGAATATCAAAATCTAATTCAACAATCGGATCTTTTTTGACTATGTTGAGTATTTTTGGTTCGAAAGACCCCCAGAAATTTTTAACATCGTATTTGATTGGATTATTTGCACTAAAAATTTCTGCAAAGACCGGATAATTTTCAACAAAATTGCTCATTTCGGTATATTCTAAATGATGCTTTTCGTATCCACACTTCTCTAAGATGTAATAATGCAACGGTGATTCATTTTTAAACGCAGAACCCCAAATTAAAGTAGGATAATTATATCTTTTAGTAAATTTCATTTGGCGTAGTTTATCAGTATTTGTATTCGCTATTACTAAAGATCTAAGAAATGCATGTTTAGATTTTAGTCCTTCTATATACATCTTCTTTAATTGGAGCTTATATTTCTGGATTTTTTTAATGAGTATATTATAATTATCAAATTTGCAAATTTCTGTTATTTTCATAAATGAATCAATAATTTCTTCCGATTCTATATTTAGTATTGCTTCATCAACTAATTCTTCAGTTTTTTCAGCAATTACAGACTTTAAATTCTTTTTATTATTTTTTAAAATATCACGGAAGTGATCCGATACATAAATCTTTGAATCTAGGTTATTTAATAATAAATATTTTAGAATAGGATTCTCGATTTCATTGACATTAGAATTTTTTAATGTCTCTATTAGTTGATCTTTAGTGAAATTGATTAAAATTTTATGACTATTAATTACAATATCAACTTGTTCAGGGAAATTATAATTTTTTAAGAAGGAAACTGTAGAGATTATAATCTTAGGCAGGTTATGCACATGTTTATTCAATAAATCTTTGTAATTAACAGCATAATTCAGGAATAAATCATATAGATTATATTTTAGAGAGATTTCTCCTATTTTCAAAATGTAGTCAAAGTTTCTTGATTCCTTATACGCTTGATTTAAAAAATCAATTGCTTCAAAGTATTTTGATTGTTTAATTAAATCTTCAGCTTTTGAAACAAAGCTTCTTGACTTACTTTCTTTGACTAAACTGAAATCTGATGAAAATGTAATATCATAAAAGTTATTGCAGATTGATTTGCAAACATCAGGTTCAAGTAAAAACAAAATCTTTACAATGTGTTTACAAAATCTATATCCATTTCTAAAATCTGGACAATCATGAATGATTTTAAATCTTCCATTAAATTCTTGCAAAATATTTATTACATATCTAGAAGTTCCTGAACCTTGTATATCAGCAATAACTCTTATCTGTGGATCTTTTTCAATATTTAAATTAATTATATTTTTATTAGGGATATTTTTTCCTCTGTTTAGTCTTGCTCCTTGGACGTATCTTTTAAAAAAATCAGCATTTTGAAGATTATTTTTTAAATCTAATATAAACACCTATTTAGCTTGAAGTATATTTAAATTATTGATTAGTAATAATTTCAGATATTAATTTTGGGAAATCTCTCCATTGATTTAATGTTAAGAGAACTCCATTTGCTTCTTCTACCATCTTTTTTGCCATAACGGGAGAAAAACCAAATTTTGGAACGACCATAACAAATTTTATATCTTTTTCACTCATTTTTTTTAATTCTTTCATGCTATTTTTGAAGTCAAAAACATCTGCATCAGTAAAGAGTATATTAAGTTTGTACTTTGACCTGGCTTTTTTTTCAAATTGATGATTTGCCCATTTTAAAGCAGAATTAATACAAGTCCCTCCTCTAGCGGATATATCTAATAATTCGTCCACAACTTTTTCTAACTCGATTTCTTGATCCAAATCTTTTATTCTATGTGTATTAGATTCAAAAAAAGTAAGTGCTAATTCTTCTGGTTTGAAAGCATAGACAAGCATAGTTGTACAGAGAGCCATTTGAGAAAGCTTTTGACCTGTCATACTTCCGCTGATATCTAACTCCATTACTAAACACCGAAGTCCCTGAGTTGTTTTGGAAACTAAGAAGTCATCGTTCGTAATTGTTTCTACAGTTTTCCCTCCTTCCAAAAGATTACTCACAGTTTCTTCTAAATCAATTAATTCAAAATCATCCCCAGGTGTATATGGGATGACTATATTTTCTACAATCGGACCCGAATTTGCTGAACCGATAAGTGAATTAGCAGATCGGATACCTAAATCAATCATGATTTGCTTTATAATTTCTTTTAACTTTGTTTTAACTTTCGCAGAAATATTATGTCTTGAAAAAAACCATTGTTCAAGTAGATCTAATCCACTTCCGGCTCCTAAAGAAGAAAATGCTGTGTCTAGTGCTTGATCCCCTATTCTTTCTGCTGTGTTTAGTACTTGAGATAGATATCTCTCATTCAATGCGCTAATTGCATCTAAATTTGTAGAATGTGGGGGATTATCTCCTAAAGCGGCTCTTGTAACCTGATCAACTTGTTGAGGAGAAAGTTTTAACTGCTTTAAATAATCTCGATACCCTTGATAATTAGTACTTCTTTCTTCAACCATTTGTTTAAAGTATTTATAATCAGCTTCGATTAAACTGATGATCTCTGCCTCGGTCATATTTAATCTTTTTCCAGCTTTTTTAATTGAATCCAACTGAGGTGAAAAACCCATTTCATTAAAATCCTTCACAAGATTCCGTAAATTTTCTCTATTAATTGCCAACTCTGTAGATTGATTCACGACATCTTGAATTTTGTTATGTAATTGAGATCTACAAACAAAATCAGGACAATTATCTTTCTGAGCAGTCAATATATCTGCATAATTTTTCATTTGCGCATTTAGAATATCATTCTGATTAAAGTCA
Organism: Candidatus Hermodarchaeota archaeon; assembly: GCA_048885765.1. GTDB lineage: Archaea > Asgardarchaeota > Lokiarchaeia > Sigyniarchaeales > SOKP01 > Loki-b32. The sequence continues at coordinate 2,533 of JBHLLI010000096.1, read as the reverse complement.
CTCTTAATTAATTGAACCTCTTTATCAATCACATTTGATAATAACTTTCGCCATGAAGGTATTTTTGTAGGATGGTTGATTAAATGTTTTCTTACATCAGTCAAATCTGTTTTATTAGAAAAACTATCAAAACTACTCCTGATCTTTTCTAAATAATTCTCGCTTAAATTTCCTCCAAAATATTGATCATAATTTTTGACGCTTTGATAAGCATCCTTAAAGGGCAGTTGTAGGCTGTTATTAACAATGGTATCCAATTGAGTCTTATCGAGATTCATATTTGAACCAATAATCTTAGTAGCATTTAATAAATCATTCAGATTTCTATTAGAAGTACTTAAATTCTTTTTGAAAAGATCTTTCATGACATTTTGACTTTGGCTGTCCAAAATTTTCCCTTTTAAGGCAAACTCAGCAACATTTAGAGCATTATAAAAATTATCATTAAATGCTACTTCTAAAGCACTCTTAAAATCTAAATTTCCTTTATCTGAAGATTGTGTGTTTGATTTAGAAGTATTTTGATTCTTGATTGACTGATTTTTCTTATACTGAGACAAAATTTTTTCTCTTGGTAGATTAGATTTCCTTATAATCTCTTCTAACATATCTAGTTTCTCAGCAAAATCAATGTCTTCTGGCTCTAAATGTTCTATTTTTTTTCTCAATAGTTCTTTTGCATAATCCAATAAATCATCTAAATCTTGAAATTTGTCAAAATTCGCGATAGCATTCTTCTCAATTACATCTAAAGCAGTTTTATAAGGGTCTTCTTCGAGTTGGTCCCTAAATTTATCAAAAAAATTATCGAAGGTAGATTCCATTAATTCATCTAAATCCATGTCTTCTATTTCATTAAAGTTATTTTGTAAAAATTCCAAATCATCGTATATTTCATCTAATTCATCTAGATCAAATCCTAATTCGTCAATGAGATCTTTGGGTTTCATTGATCCAAGAAGATCAGAACTTTTTAAATCCCTTGAAATATTTCCTTCAGAAGATTCTGAAAATATTAATAATTCTTTTGCAATTTGTTTAGCTAAAGTTTGATTTTCTAAAGGACTTGTAACAGCAGCTATCTTAATGAAGTCTTCAGCTTCACATATTCCTCTATTTAAAAACCTAGCCAGTATCAGTTTACAAATAGCAATAGCTTGCCTAATCGATGGTTTATACATACATTTCTCATGTTTTCTTAACGCAGTAATGAGTTTAAGACTGAACCAAATTGGATCTTCCGGAAAAATAGTAATAATTATCTAACCTCATTATTTTATTTTGGATTCAATTCTAAGCAGAACCTACTACTTGAGAGATAATACTCTTAATCACATCATTTACTTTAACTCCTGGTTTCGTTTGAATTGCACCAAATAATACTCTACTAGCCAACTCACCAAGTATTTTATTTGGTTCTTTTTTCGTCTTTTTTTGTTCAACACCAGTAAGGCGTGCGAGTGCAATTCCGCTTCTCAGGCTTGCAGGTGTTTGGACTTGGTGGTGTGTACGTGTTCGATTAATAATTAAATAAATTTTTTCAAGCGTACTCTCATCTACTTTATAATATGGATTGTTATGTTCAATTATCTTCATTTCGGTTTTTTTATCTGGATAATCAAGCTCAATCCACACATTAAATCGATCCTTTAAAGCTTCACCCAGTCGATGAGTTCCTACCAATTCCGATGGATTCATAGCACCAATAAAGAAAAATCCATTTGATGCTTTGATTCGCCCTATATGAGGAATTGACAATGTTTTCTCTTCAAGAGGTTCTAATAGTGAGTTTTGAGTATATTCGGTTGCTCTATTTACTTCATTCGCAAGAAATAAACCTCCATTTAACATTGCTTTGATTAAAGGTCCTGGATTAAATGCCTCAAAAGAGAACCCTTTTTGGATTGTAGTAGCCGGATTGAAAGAACCAACTAAATGAGCTGGTTTTGTGGATTCATCAAATGTAATCCATTCAAACGAATCATTTCCTGTTATTTCCGCTCTTGATTGAGCATAATACCTACAAAGTGTTGTTTTACCAATACCTGGTGGTCCCACTAAGATGGGATACAGATTCGATGCATCTGCTTCATAAATTAAATCTAAGGCTTCTTGATATTGGCCAGATAGGACAATTTCCATCTTTTCCTCTTTATCTGATAGTCTATTCCTTTCAAATAATTCTTTCAGTGTAAGATCCTTTTTATTATTCTGAGATTTTGCTTGTTGCTTTAAATATGGAGAATTTTTTAAAATACTGAGATTATCCAGAGGCTTTTTAGTTGTTTTGCTTGGAGTAGGTTTTTTTGGGGGAGATTTTGTTGTTGCTGTTGCTTTCTGTGCGAGTTTTTTAGAAGCAGTTTTTGATATTGCTGTCTTACTTGTTGATGGTTTTTTCGCCATTTTTTAAACCTATAAAAAATGTTTTTTGAATTTTTGCGCTTTTAATAATATTTGCATAATGCTATTTAAAAACTACATCCTAATCGAATTAGTAAAAAAAGTCTTAAAAAAATAGCAAAAATAAATTTAA
>JBHLLI010000095.1:0-16149 GCA_048885765.1 Candidatus Hermodarchaeota archaeon | reverse complement strand
TTTATAACGCATTTTATAAATATCCTGAATTTGATAATACATGTCTTAATACTATGTGGATATACGAAACTCCTGAGCGAGGGAATATTTCCATCATCGCCCAATCAGGCACCGTTGCATCTCATATTTTTTGGTTCTGCAATCATATTGGAGTTAAGATAGGAAAAACGTTTTCAATTGGAAATGAAGAGAACATTGATATAATTGAATTTTTAGATTATCTTAAGGATGATCCTCAAACAAATGTAATAGGGCTTTATATAGAAGAAATAAAAAGAGGTCAAGAGTTTATAGAAAAAGTAAAAGAAATTACTCCAAAGAAACCAGTCGTCGCAATATATGCAGGAGGAACCGAAGCTGCTACACGTTCAATCATGGGACATACAGGATCAATTGCTGGAGATGACAAAATATTTGAAGCAGTATTTCGGGAGATAGACATAATTTCTACAGATTCAATCAAAGAATTTCTTTATTATTTGCGAACTTTTTCTTATAATATCATACCTAAAGGTAATAGATTAGGAATAATTACAGATTCAGGTGGTTGTGGTGCTATGATGGCAAAGGTAGCAGAGAAATTAGGATTAGCTGTCCCAGAATTTTCAGAAGAATTAAAAGAAACTCTAAAAAAGTATGTACCCCCTGTAGCAAATATAGACAATCCATTAGATTTAACTTTTCAATTTAATCAATATAATATCTATGTTAAAATACCTAAAGCTATGATTAATTCGGGTGAAATTGATGGAATTATTATGTATGCTGTATTCGGTTTTGAAGAGGTTTTAGATATAATTCACAGTTCGGGAGGTAAAAAATATGATGAATTTGAAATCTCAAATGAAATGATGAAGAGACTTTATTTAAAACCTATACAACGGTCAGTAAGTAAAAAAAAGGTCCCAATATTTTATATTGGTCCACAAGGATATAATAATCCATGGGTTCGAGAATTTATCAGTTCCAATATACCTATTTTTGATTTATGGGATATGCCGGTAAAATGCTTTTCAGTTTTAGCTAAATATTCTCAATTTCTCAAAAAAACAAATCAAAAATTTGAAGAATGAAGATTTATGTTGAAATAATTCTATTTGATTCACTAATTATTTATATAAATTTTATCTATAATTATTAGAATACCTCAAAAAGAAATATTAGAAAATTAAGAATTATTAATATAGATGTGAGTTTAATTTGTCTTTAGAATTTATTAATCCCCCATCAGCAATATTAGCTTCCGGGTCTAAATTAGGTGTCGAACTTGGAGGAAGTAAAAGCATCATAAGTATTGACACATTTCATAATTTTTATTCTGAAAGTTTAATCTTTAGTGAACTCAGTTGGGGTGCGTTCTATCAAGAAGAAGGTTTAGAAGACCAAATTGATACATTCGAAACAAAGGAATTCGATTCTATTCGGGAAGATCCAGAAGCTTTAGTAAAAACTATTGTAGAAACCATATATAATATTATAAACAATGAGAAACTCTTTTATGGTATTGCAGATTTTGAAGTAGACGCCTTCCTTAATCAAAATACTGTTATTCCTGGTCTTAAATTAGACTATGATATTATAAATAAATTATTAGAAGCTCATAAAAAGACAAGGGATAAAGAATTATTTCCAAAACTTGTGTCCGATGCAAAAGGAAAACATAGAATAAGAGTAGAATTTCAAGGAAAGAAAAAGAAGAATCTTCATCTTAAAGGAAATAAGTTAGAAGATTTAGCAAATATTTTAAGATTTGCTAATGGTTTTGCTACAGGTATTGTCTGTACTTCTCGAGGGGCTGCTAATCTCTATGTATTAAGTGATAATATTGTTTTTGAAGAAGATATAATACCGGATCTTCATATTGATGAAGAAAATCTAGCGATTATAGAAATGGGCATTCAAAGAGAGTTATTATTTCCAATTAGTTGGTTTAGAATCGATTTAGGAATTAAATCATTGGAAACTCTAGAACTCTGGGACATAATTAAAAAGAATCCTAAATTAAATAAAGCTTTAGAAAGATATGAGAAATATATCACAGGATTAGTCTATAAAAAGTTTAAATTTATGGCTTCAACAGATCAAATAGGAAAAGACTTCGAAGAAGACTTTAATGAAATGAGTCCTGGTGAACGAAGGAAAGCACTAAGAGACATGGCTGAAGCTATAAGAAAATTAACTGAAGAGTATAAAAAATAATAATTTGTTTATTCTTTTAGAATTCGAGGGGCTTTAAAATAACCATCTTTTTTATGTTTTGCATTTTTTAAAGCTTCTTCATTACTAAGGGATTCCCATGGCACATCTTCCCGAAATACATTTTTTAATCCATCTATAGGATGCGTGGTGGGTTTCACATTACTAGTATCTAGTTCGTTTAATTTTTTAAAATAATCTAAAATATCACCCAATTCTTTTGATAATTTCTCTTTTTCTTCCTCAGATAGATCTATCAAAGCTAATTTTGATATATGATTAATAGTATCCTTAGAGAATTCCTTCTTATTTGTCATATCTTAAGTCAATAAAATATAAGTATAGATGATAATTAAGCTTGACCAGACTAAAGCACTATTATATAAATTAATAATAAAGATTAATTGATACCTAATTTTATTTTAAATATGGATGAAAAAGAAGATTTAAATTATCCTAGCTATGCGTTTATAGCACTAGCACGACGTGGAATGGAAAAAATTTCTTTAGATCAATGCTTTCTTAAAAATTGCGATAATGAAGATCCGAATCTTTTAGAGCCTTTTAAAAAGGAAGTGATTAAGGACGAAAAGAAAACAATTGAGAAAATTCATATTAAATGTAAAAAGTGTAATCGTATATTTATTTTAAAGTTCGAAACTATAAATTACGTAGCAAAATCAACCAAGGATAAAGAAGAAAAACCTCTTTCAATGGGATTAGTTTATGCACTTGCTGAAAATGGAAAAAATCTGGGACATATAGGGTATTTCTAAAATGAATTTTGAATGCTACATATTTGATTTAGATGGAACATTATTAGATCTTGGGAATACTGGAGTTTATGCTGATCAAATACTAGTTGAGACATTAATTAAACTTGGACTTAAAACAATTCCTAATAAAATTGAAAGGAGAGAATTATGGGCCTCTGGAGGAAATTTTCAGCTGGTATTGAAGAAATGGGGTATTCCTGAATCTACAGATTTTTGGAAATGGTATGACCAAACGGATTTTGAACAAAGAAAAGATCTACTTATGGATAATAAAATTTCACTATATAAAGATGTTAAAAGTTTATTACAACAAATTTATGAGCATGAGGAAGATAAAAAGCTAGCAATTTGCACTAACACGGCAGATTATATAGTTGATTATTTCTTAAAACACTTTAAAATCAATAATTTTTTTCATGAAATATTTAGTATGGGAGGTGATAATCAAGATTATGCTAAACCTTCTCCTAAAGGAATACTTAAAATTTTAAAAAAATTGGGATTTAATTCTCAAAAACATGAAGTTCTTATGATTGGTGATTCAATTCATGATATTAAAGCCGCTAAAGCCGCAAATATCTCTTCATGTTTAATCAATCATCGTAAACAAAATGAAATTGAGAGATACAAAAATTGGGACGTACAACCCGATTATTTTATAGAGCATCTAATCGATCTTCTTAATCTGTAACCAAATCAATCGGGCTTCTTTTACATTATAAGACCATAATATTTTAAAGCTTTTAGAGAGATTCGAACTTCGAGAGAAGTTTCGTAATATAAACTATATTATGAAGCATGGATACAATTTAATTAACAAAAAACTCTAAAAGAGGTAAAAAAAATGAAAAGAAAAGAAAAAGGACAATTAGTTGTTAAGAACCTTGGATTCGCTTTTCAAGGCGTTGTTAGATAATTTTTTTTTTGTTTTTTATTTTTATTCTATTTATATTGTTTCTATTAAGATTAAATTTTGAATTTGAAACGCTATATTCTTTTTTAATTAAATGTTTTGTTTTATTAAAGATAAAAATTAAATTATCAAACCGCTTAATTAATAATATTGAAAAGCTTATGAGATTATTCTAAATGTCGACAAAATTAGGAGAAGAAGAGATTCTAAGAAAAAAAGTGTGGAAAATCATTAATCTAATTCAAGCTAATCAATTATTTGTCCATTATAAGGATTTGACCATTAGGTATCTAGGTGAAAAAAGTAAAAAAGTCAATACGAAAAAGTTACCTGAAATATTATCTTTATGTGTTTTAAATGCTATAGTTCCTAATTCCGCTATGTTATTAATTGGCGGCCATGGAGGGGGTAAAACTACTTTAGTAAAGCTTTTAGGAAGGATGTTTACCGCAAATTCATTAAATGATATAGAAAATTCTATAATTAGAGGTCATCCACAATTAACTGAAGAAAAATTAATTGGTACCCTGAAACTAGGAAAATTGATGAAAGAAGGAGAGGAAGAAGTTGTATGGAGACAATTTGTCACAAATTTTTGGAAAATTATCGACGAAGTGAATCGATTAACTCCATATGCCCAAGACATCCTTTTATCATTATTAGCTGAGGGCACAGTTAAATATTACGATTCAATAGCTAATATTAATAAGTTTTGTTTATATGCAACTATAAATCCTCATGATATAGGTACTTTTGAACTATCTCAACCTTTTTTAGACAGATTTGGTATTTCTGTACCAATTTCAATGCCAGGAAGTCACGATTTACAACTTATCTTAACAGGTAAAGATGAAAAGTATTCTGGGATGGATGAATTAATTCAAGTTCCTAAGATTCTAACTATTGATGAATTAATGGAAATCTGGTACTTCGTGAACAGAATAACATTTGATCCTGAAGTTAATAATTATATTCATGCGATAATAAGAGAATTTACATTATGCTCCAGGGTAGACAAGGGTAACATTGAAGATTTAAAACCAAGTACTGGATTATGTTCTGGGTGCCATTTCAATACAGCTCAGAATATATGTAATAAAATTGACTCAATTTTAAGTGTAAGAGTTGCTAAAGATTTATTGAGATATTCAAAAGCTTTAGCATGGTTGCTAGGCTTAGATAAAATTGATGTTAACATCGTCAATACTATAGCACCATATATTATTTCACATAGAGTATTATATGTAAAGAGAGAACTCGACAAATCACCATATTTCGGAAATAAATATGAATTTTCTATGAATATATTAAACTCAGTTCAGAAAAGGTTTAAAAATCGTGAAATTTGTTATAAAATTGCAGAAAGGTTTCGAGTAGGAAATTCCAAAGAAAATGATTTAACAGAATTAAAGAAATTTGAAAAAAATGATTTAATAGTGAAGTATGATCTAATTCCTTTTGTAAATTCCGTTAATAATAAAGATTATTCTCCAATTGCCCAAAATATACAAAAGGCAGCAAAAAACGGAAATATTACTGAGTTAGCAGAAATTCGAAATAATCTTTTAGAAGAAATAGATTTCCCTAATAGAGGAGATTTGATTGAATGGTGTAATCGAGAACTTTTTAGACAAACAGTTACGGATTACGTCTTTAAATACTCTGACTGGAAGGAACTATGGGCTGACATTGCAACTGAATTCTCTAACTTAGACCAACCGTTAAAAGAAGCGTTTGGCAAAAGACAAACAAAACAAATACGAACTGAAGATATGGTAATTGAAATTAATGTTACTGGAACTAAGGAACAGTCCTTAGTTAATATACAAATTTCTGGAGGTTCTGAAGCATTGAAATTAAGATCAATTTTGGATAATTTTGACTATATACAAAAGGAAGAATAAAACAAGATGATTCAGAGAAGAAAAAGAAAAGGTAAAAGTTATAAGAACCAACTTTCAGAGAAGGAAATAAAAACGGTAGAATTAGCTAACATTGCCTGGAGTAAGACGCTAAAAGAGTTTTATTACCCTCCTTTAAATGATCCTAATTATGTATTTGATTACACGCATCTAGAGGGATTTTACATTGATCCTGAACACCGCTGGCAAATAACTATGAATCTAGCTAATACACCGATTTTAAAAGATGACCAAGAGTATTTAGACTATTTTTACATAATTTCTCTTCACGAAGTATCCCATTATCAAATTATCCCATATGATGGCCTAACACACGCTAAGTTACTTAGAGCGGCTATGATTCATGTAAATCAAAATTATGCCCCCATTGTGGTAAATATTTTTGCAGATTTGATTATTGATACTAAATTATATCAGAAATATACAGATCTAGTTGAATGGGAAATCGCTGTGACCTATAAATATATTACTTCTAAAGGGGCGCTTAGCGATTTTAGTAAGTTTCTATTTAGAGCTTATGAGAAAATGTGGAAGAAGGATGTAATCAATGATGAAAATCTAAATGAAATGGATTCTCTAGCAGAAAGAGTTTCAAAAATAATACACAAAGATTTTGAAGATGAATCAACTTGGGAAAAAAAAGTATCACAAGTTGCAAGATCCTTGAAAAATTTAATAAAAACCAATTTTACATTGATAGGTACTGGTGGAGTTATAGATAAAAACAAAGAAAAGAGAAAAAGTCCTGGAGGTGCGTTTATTGAAATCCCTAAAGATGTACTCGAAATTATGGATAATCCATTAGAAAATAAAAATGCAGACAAATTAAAAGAAGGAAATGAGGAGGACTTAAGAGCAAAATCAGAGGAATTCGCTAAAGATATTCCCTACTCAGAATTTGGTGGACCAGCTCGTCAATCTGGTATTCTAATCGATGGAAATCCATTAGCTACATGGTATCGAGGGTTGGCAAAAAATTTAATTGAAATAAAAATTTTTGAAAAAAAGCCCGGAGGACAATTGCCTATTTATCCAGAGATTTGGCGGATTGGAGATAGAATAGAAGAATTAGATGTGGTTCAGAGCTTATTAAATAGCCCTATATTAATTCCTAATATCACCACAAAAAAATGGGCTTACAAAGAAGGACCTGGATATTTAGTAGAGAAACAAATTCCAGATCTACTAATAGTTTTAGATTCTTCAGGATCTATGGGTTGGGATTACTCATCAAGATCAAATAGAGGAAAAGGCCCATATCATACCGCTTTAGTTGCCGCTTTTGCTTCTTTACATTATGCTGCTAGTAAAGGAGCAAAATTTGCTATAATTAATTTTTCCAATAAAGCAGATATTTGTAATTGGACATCTGATTATAAAAAAGCCGAAAATATTTTATTAAGGTATCAGGGAGGAGGAACATTCCTACCAATTAAAGAAATCACAAATCAATGTGAAAAAGCAGAAAAAAACGCTCTAGTGTTTATAATCACCGATTTTGGAATATATAATTGGGGTAAGGCAAAAAAATCTATGCTAAATCTAGCTCAAAAAGGTCATAAAATAGTAGGATTTTTCATAGGATCTAATAAAATTCCCAAAGAAAAATTTGGACCTTTATTAGATAAAGTTACATTTTACGGAATAAGTAATCCCAAAGATTTGATTAATTTAGTTATTAAAGAAGTCCATAATTATTATTCTTAAACAATAGCTTTAGATATTTGATAACCTTGGAAAAATAATCTTTAAATTTAAAAGACCGAAATATTTTATCTTTATTAAAATAAAAGACTCTAATAAAAAAAAGAACTGTAATGGCTAATTTTTGCACTAATTGTGGGAATCCAGTAAAACCTAATTGGGAATTTTGTCCCTCTTGTTCAAACAAATTATATCTTACACCAAAATTAGTTGAAACTCCTGTTATTGAACCTTATCAATCTGTTACTTTTCAATCAGAAAATTTAGAAATACTTGGAACAGTAAAAAAACGAGAGGCTAGATTAACTAAAAAGCAAAAGAAGTCTTTAATTATAGGTATAATCGTTATCGCTGCTTCAGTAATAACCCCGATTGCTACTATTTTTATGATTCAATACTTTTATCCACAAAATACAGTTAATTTCTATGTGAATCATGGAAACACTCCTACATCATACATAGTTTCAACCTCAAGAGATATATTGAATTTTTTTGAAGATGAACCACATCCTTCTCATTCCCATTGGGATCCCGATTATGTAGCATCAGTCATCGCATCATATTGTACCCCTAATTACTCAAAGATAATTCAAGTTTCAGAGGCAATCCAAGCAAAATGTCTCGATCAAAATGATTCAGAAGAAGTAGTGAATGCTTTATTAAGTTTTACCCAAGCTATTGGTTATAGGACTGAAATTATAGATAGAACTAAATATCCCATGGAGACATTATTCAGTCAAGGAGATTGTGAAGATCTTTCTGTTTTATTTGGTTCATTAGTGGTTTCATTAGGTTATGAAGCAATTTTAGCTGTTATTAACTATTACGATACAGTTGAAGATCGATGGTTTGGACATGCATGTATCGGGGTGTATTTAAATTTTACACCTACTCATCATTTGGGTTACCCTCCTAGTCATTCTTTTACTGTAAATAGTAAAGAATACTGGATTTGTGAAACAACCTCTCAGGGTTGGATGGTAGGCCATTTACCTACTTTAGACCCGAGTCATTATGTAATGGAGGCATATGAATTCATAAATTAATCTACAAATTCTTTATTAATTTCTCTTAGATAGAGTTTCATAAAATAGCGTTGACTTTGGCAATATAGAAGTTTATCCTTACTCGTTAAATGCCTACACTTTTGAAGTACATTTGATATATCGGTTAGAAGTTTAAAATTATCATACTTTGATTTTTGGGGTATTTCTTCTACTTTTTTGCTTACCACATCATCAAAACTTTTAAGCTCATAGAATAAGCCCCTAAGATTTAGAACAGGCTCTGAACCATCAATCTTTGAAAAAATCATTCCTGTCATTCTTCAATCAAATTTTTTATGATTCATGCAAATTATGATTGATATCTCTATAATAGCTGAGAGATATCTAGATATATATTAAAAACATATGTACTTGGATAATATAACTAAGTAATACCCTTGTAATATTTTTACAAAAAAATAAGTTGAATAAAGACTATCTTTTTTTAATTGAATTTGAATATTGACTAGGACTGCTACTATAAAACTGAAAGAATTTCTTCAATCTCAAGCCACCCTTTTTTTGCATGAATAATATTACCTTCTCCATCAATCACAAACTGTCCTGGACTTTGCTTTTCCCATCCCTCATATTCTCCATGCTCAATACCTAACTTTGTAGCTTCTTTCATTTTTGACCTCACTTTAGCTATTGCACCTGCCGTCATCAATCCAAGTCCATACTCCTTATATAATTCCTCCTTAGAGCTCGGAATTACCGGAAAATCTATTTTTTCTTTCTCAATGAACTCTTTAGCTACTTTTTCTCCAGATTGTGTAATATAGAGAATTTTGACTCCTTTTTCTTGAATATCGCTAGCATGTTCTAGCAGATTTTTTAGATCTAATTGACAAATATTGCATCCGAAATATCTTGAAAAGATTAGAACAACTTTTTGTCCTTTAAACTCTGCTAAGTCAATAGTACCTGAATTATATGATTCTAATTTAAATGGGGGGGCATTATCTCCTTCCTTTAAATCTTTATTTCCCATAATTTTCAACATTTACGATGATATATTCTTTAAAAATTAATTTTTTCATAAAAGATTTATTAAAATCCTTCACTCAGATTTCCTAATTTATTACGGTTATTTAATTTATATGCAATAAAAATGAAAGATTAAAAATTCTTTTTAACCCACTCTTCAAATTTAATTTTTCTAAGTTGTTCAGCCCATAATGCTTTTAGATTTGGTTCTTTAGAAATTAAATTCTCTTCTTTAAGAATGTTATACAATTTTTGGATGGCTTTTTCAATCAAAATTTCATATAAAGGAGTTTTCTTAGAAAAGTCTTTATAGTTGTCTTGAACTTCATTCCCTAATTGTTTAATTATTCTTATCCAATTTTCTGTAAATTTCATAATATATTTCTCTAATTTTTCAGAATCTTCAGTTGAGATTATTGGGATTGTTAATTTAAAGTTCTCATCTTCTAATTTAATCAAATTATACCATTCTAAATTCATAAGGTGATTTTCAACAGTCTGCTCAGTCCAACTGAAAGAAATGTGACAATCATATTCTTCCTTAGGTATTAGCAAAGGCTTAGGTGAGAAATTGACGCTTTTATAAATTTCTTGAAACGTTTTCGGACCTTTGGAAAGAATTATTAAAATTTCACGTCTTACCTTGTTATCTAAAATCCATGGAATTTCAGGATCATCCCAAGGTTTCGAGGTTGTAAAATCAAACCAGGGTTGAATTTCATCAACATTTATTTTTCCTACAAAACGATAATTCTGATATTTTGTATTTTCCTTCATTTTAAATCTCCATTTCCAATATTATTATCCTTCCTGAAGCATAGCTTCGATGAGAACTTCTGTTGCCTCTTCTTCTGATAATCCTTTAGCTTGTAACTCATCTAGCCATTTTTGAGGAAATCTTCCTAAGGATGCTTCATGGGAAACACTTGAAGTTGGATCTATAGCCCTAATAAAAGGTCTAGCTCTACAGATGGATCCTTTCCCTAAAACAATTTCATTACATTCTACATGACCATTACAATTTGGAGCATTGCCTTCAGTAATTCCATACATTAAAACTTCTCCTCCATCTCGTGCCGCAGCTTTCATTTTAATAATACTTCTAGCATTCTCCCCCTCAAGAAAAACTGAATCTCTAATTCTTACAGAATCATTTTTACATTTACCGAAAGCTCTTATAGTTGATCTGATCACGCTATTTTTCATAGCATAAATATCAAGTAGTATTTTCACTTTTCCTGGAGTTCCTCTTGTAAGATTAAAATTATTTTCAAATATACTGTTTTCACCAACATACATATAGCCAACAGGAGCAACTAGCGCTCCTGAATTTTCGCCATGATAATGAGTTTCACTGTATGTAAAATTGCAATTCTTTCCAATATAAAAATGTCCAAACATTTTGTGAATTAATCCATTTGCTTTTGGAAAGCTACAATGTGCTTGAATAGTTACATCTGAATTATCTTCAGCAATAATTCTTGGGAAAATTTCTTGAACTCCGGTTTCTTTATTTACTCCAAAACATAAGTGAACTGGTTCTTCGATTTTGGTACCCTCCTTGATAATTATATCCGCAACAATACCATTTTGAATTTCCCTTCCTTTTAAAATTACCCCTTCAACTTGTTCTACTCCGCTAATCTTATTGAAATTTAATAAAAGTTTAGCTCCTTTCCCGTGTCCTGGCATAAAGTCTCTAATATCTATATTATAATCTTCAAGACTTTCTAATATCTCTTTAGGGTATTCACTACCACTCATAAACCTTGTTCCTCTTGAAATATTCTGTCAATATAATCTTCATCAAAACAAGCTCCCTCCCCGTTAAATAGCTTTCTCTTGCAGAACTCCTTTAACCCTGCTTTTGCGCAATATCTTAACATAACCTTTGGAAATACATCTGTTAGTAAAACATCACCTCTCCATATTAGGGTTCCATAATCTGCAACCATACCAATATCCTCTCTATGAGTAATCAATAAAATAGTCATGTTTAATTCCTTAATTTTACCAAAGATATTAAGAAAATCCTCAATTACAATAAAATCTAAACCAGAATCAGGCTCATCTAATATTATTAACCTAGGTCTCATAGCAATAGCAGCTGCTAACTCGACCCGTTTTCTCTCCCCTCCACTTAAGGATTCATCTATAGTTCTATTCATATATCTTTCCGGTTCTAAATTTACGATTTTTAATGCTTCAAGAACTCTTTCCTTAGTGTTATTCTTGTCTTTTACTCCAAGTGATATATATTTGGGAATAGACAGTCCATCTATTCTTGCAGGTTCTTGCCATGCTAAAGTAATACCTAGCTTAGCACGTTCACTAATATTCATATTTGTAATCTCAATTCCGTCAAAATAGATTTTCCCTTCAGAAGGTTTATAATTTCCCAATCCCATAATAGTATATGCTAAGGTCGATTTACCTGAACCATTTGGGCCAATTATTGCATGAATTGAGCCTTCTTTCACTCCAAATGAGACTTTGTTTACAATTACACATTTTTGATCCAATGTAGGTATTGTTAAATCTTTCACTTCCAAAATCAAAACATATCACGTCATACTATATAATTAGATATTCTGAATAATTCTCAAGTAGATTAAAAGATGTATCTTTAATAAAATTTTAAATCAAAGTGATTATACTTGGAATGCATCTCACTTTAATGATTTATAATTGGTTAATTTTAATAATGTAAGCTCAATAAATAACATAAGAAGAAATTACAATATAAACAAAACTACAACTTAAATTAAATTCTAATTAATTGGTGAGAAGAATGGTAAAAAAAGAATACGTTTGTGAGAAAGGTAAGAGATCCAGCATTATAATAGAAGATATAACAATTGAAATTAAAAAAGGAGCAACATTCGTGTTAGGTTTTGCCGGTATTGGATTAATAGGGCCAATAGTTGCAAATACGCTTATTGAACAACTTCCGGATATTAAAGAGATTGGGTTTATTACATCTGAGTATTTACCTCCTATTTCTGTATTTTATGCAGGTGTTTTAAAACATCCATTTAGATTGCTTTATTCTCCAGCGAATAACTTAATAATAGGTATTTGTGAGGTTCCATTTCAGATTCCAACAGCATACAATGACTTAAGCAAAACTATTTGTAATTGGGCGTTATCTGAAGATGTTAAAGCAAAAGAAATAATTATTTTTCAAGGAATTCCACAAAGAGGGATAATCGATGATTATCCAGTTTATTATGCTGCTGAAGAAGTAATGATGGAGCACCTTGAGAAGTTCGGTATTACTAAAGTCGAGAAAGGAATTATTGTAGGGCCAGAGGCAACTGTTTTAAACGAAGCTCTTACAAATAGATTGAATGCATTTGCTTTATTTACCCCTGTATTAGAAATTCCCACTCCAGAAGGGGCTGCTAGTATTCTAGAAGTTTTAAATAAAATGTATAATTTATCAATTGACACCGCAGCACTTATAGAACAAGGAAAAGAAATCAAGGCTAAAATGCTAGAACTAGCTCAAAAAGCTCAACAATATCAGCAACAACAGCAATTACCTTCCACTGGTAAAGAATACACTGGCTATTTTCAATAAAATAATTCTTTTTTCTAAATTTTTTTGAATTTTAATCTTAATCTTAATACATTTTTTTAGAGAAATATCAAAATCTCTACAGATTATTATTGATATTCTATAAAAATTAATTTTATAATGAACGTGATTTTTGATTAAATATATAGACTTATAAAAAAATCAACAAGGTAATTCTCTATTAAAGAAAAATTTATTCCTGTTCAGATTGACCAAGAACTATGTGTCAGATGTGAGCGTTGTATGAGAGCATGTAAGGCTAAAGCTATTTATTTTGAACATGGAATTAGAAAAGTCAATTACGTCAAATGTAAAGCCTGTTTAAACTGTGTTCAAGTCTGTCCTCGAAACGTTGTTGAAGTGACTTCAATTACAAGTCCAGATCAAATTGTAAGTATCAAAATAGATCATGAAAAATGTAATCTTTGTGAACAATGCCTTGATGATACTGGAAATTTCTGCCCCAAAAACTTATTCTATAAAGATCTTGTAAAAAAAGTTGGTAGAGAAGAAGAAGGGATTAGATATAAATATAAAGAAATTGCTAAGTGTCAAGGTTGCCTCAAATGTGCAGTTTTTTGCCCAGAAGGTGCAATTGAACCTATAACATTCGAAGCTTAAAAAAGTTTTAGAGATCTTTTAATTTTTTTAAAATAAGAGGTTTAATTTCTGAAAACTCTGAAATTATTATAATTCCTTCCATTTTTCTTAATTTTTCGATATTTTCAAGTTCAATATCTCTTATTTTTAAAACTAATGGGCTCCCATCTGGGCGAGAGGTTACTATAGGCTCAGTATCTTGATCAGAAGGGAAGATATATACATTTTGACCTCCTTTTATCGCTTGAGCAACACAATTAGTAATAATTGTATCTGCAATCCCATGAACAATCTTCGCAACACTATTAGCGGAAACGGGGCAAACTATGAACATATCATAATTTCCGAGTTGTAGTGGTCCGGCATAGAATGGAATATTAGGAGTTTTTTCTACTCTCACTTTTTTAACTGTTTCAGAAAGAGATAACCACTTTTTATACCATTTAACTACCGCTGCGCCTTCTTTTGATAAAATTACTGTCAAATCTATTCCGTAATTTTCTTGTAAATCTTTCATTAAATCAATACACTCCTGGAGAACATAGCCCGTTCCTGTCATACCCCACATAAGCTTCATATCGCTCTGATCACCGTTCTGTTTCATATAATTTTGGTAAAAATTCAGCTAAATATCCTATTTCTTCTATGTTATGTTTTCTCAAATGGTTAATAAACGAATTTGGGATGATAGCAGGCAAACGAAATGTAGATCGTATATAAGTTCCATTAGGAATTGAGTGATATTCATGTAAAATCCAACTCATCGGCTTGTCTTCATTATTTAAAACACATCCTGCATTTTTATGAGAAAACTCCGCTTTTATTGGTATTGAGTCAGGATCTTCCCATCGAATTCTGAATGTTGTTGGCTTTCCTTCGATTGTTTCAACTACACGTTGTATTGCTCCCACATGACCCTTCACATCTTCAGGAGAGATCTCCCATTCAAAGGATTTATGGTCTTCAGGATGCCATTGTCTATAGCGTTCTGTATTATCAATATGATCCCACCACCAATCAATCATTTCAGGATAAACTCCAAGAAGTTCATGTTCTACGATAAGATCGATAGTTTTGTTATTAGATTGTTTTTCATTCATTTTTATGTTTCTATATTTTTGGAAGTTAAAATAATTCTTAATTTATGAAAAAATAGCTTTATTTATAAAATCTCATGATAAGAAATAATAATTTAGTATGAAATATTAAATTAGAATAACAAAAATTATTGGCTTTTTATTGATTATGAACGATTCAAAATATGTTTATCTTGATAATGCTGCAACAACCCCTATGGACCCTAGGGTGATTGAAGAAGTTAATAAACATTTTAAAGAGACCTATGGAAATTCTTCCAGCTTACATTCAATAGGACAAAAAGCAGGTCAAATTTTGTTAAAGTCACGTGAAACTATTGCTTCAATAATTAATGCAAATAGAGATGATATATTTTTCACTTCATCAGGAACAGAAGCCGACAATATTGCTATTTTTGGTGTAGCCATGAAAAATAAAGCAAGAGGTAATCATATTATTACAACTTCAATTGAGCACCATGCTGTAGAAAATCCCTATAAGGAATTAGAAAAAAAAGGATTTGAAGTAACTTTCTTACCAGTTGATAAATATGGGCTTATTAGCATTAAAGATTTAGAGGAAGCTATTACAAAAAAAGCTTTACTCATTAGTATTATGTTCGCTAATAATGAGATTGGAACCATTGAACCAATAACAGAAATTGGAGCAATAGCAAAAAAACATGATGTCATCTTTCATACAGATGCTGTACAGGCTTTTGGAAAAGTTCCGATTGATGTTAATGAGATGAATATAGATTTGTTATCTGCCTCTGCTCATAAGCTGTATGGACCTAAAGGAGTAGGGATGTTATATATTCGAAATAAAGGAGTAAGAGAAGGTTGGGGCAAATATATTGAACCACTCATGTATGGTGGAGGTCATGAAAGAGATATGAGACCAAGTACAGTAAATGTTCCTGGAATTGCAGGGTTTGCGAAAGCAGCAAAATTAGCTAATATTGAAATGGAAGAAGAAGCTCAAAGACAAATAAAATTAAGAGATAAGATCATTAAATGGGTTACAGAAAATATTGAAGATACCTATTTGAATGGACACCCAACTCAAAGACTTCCCAATAATGTGAATTTAGGATTTAAATATATTGAAGGAGAATCAATTGTATTAGACTTAGATATGGAGGGGATTGCTACTTCAACAGGTTCAGCATGTTCATCCAAATCGTTAGATCCTAGCCATGTGCTTTTAGCAATAGGATTAAAACATGAAGAAGCTCATGGTTCTTTAAGAGTTTCTTTAGGAAGGTTTACCACAGAAGAAGATGTAGATTATTTTTTAGAAAAATTACCTGGAGTAATAGAAAGATTAAGAAAGATGTCTCCAC
>JBHLLI010000094.1:0-16172 GCA_048885765.1 Candidatus Hermodarchaeota archaeon | reverse complement strand
TTTCACAGAAGATCCTCAATTAACTCCAGAAATGCCTCCCGAAGAATGTCTCTACATGAATATCTTCTCTAGATATCTTCTAAAAAAGCAAGAAGAGGATTAAAGCCCCTTAAATATGAAGAGAAATGGATATTACTAACATTAATTTCTGAATATTTAATAATTCAGTCAAATTTTTTAGAATTCGATAACTAACTATGACATATTATTTTTGAACTAATTATTTAATACAAAAATGAAAGAATCAACATATACCACAATTGAAGAAGCTCTCAAGAGTGGATCTACGGAAGTAAATCTTAGAGGGTGGGTTTATAGAGAAAGAAAATCAAACAAATTTGTTTTTATAGTTCTTAGAGATGAATCAGATATAATACAATGCGTAATCTCAAAAGACAAAAACCCGAAGGTATTTGAGATTGCTGAGATGTTAACAATTGAATCTTCAGTAAAAATTTCCGGAACCCTTAAGGAGGATGATAGAGCTCCCACTGGTTATGAAGTCTCTATATCTGATTTAGAAATTGTACAAATTGCAGAACCATTTCCCATTACTGAACATCAGTCTCCTGAACTTCTCTATGATAATAGGCATTTATGGATTAGATCAAGGAGATTGAATGCAGTATTAAAAATAAGGCATACAGTCGTAGGAGCAATTCATGAATTTTTTAGAAGTCATGGATATTATGAATTTGATGCACCAATCTTTCAACCAAGCCAATCTGAAGGGGGTGCTACTCTATTTGAGGTTAAATATTTCGATGATATCACATATCTCTCCCAAACATGGCAATTATATGCGGAAGCAGGTATTTTTTCATTAGGAAAAATCTATAATATGGGACCAACCTTTAGAGCAGAAAAATCAAAAACATCAAGGCATTTAGCAGAATTTTGGATGGCAGAAATGGAAGCTGCTTGGATGCAACTTGATGAGGTTACTGAAGTCGCTAAAGATGAAATTAGATTCATAGTGAAAAAAGTATTAGAGGATAATAGAAAAGAGTTGGAAATTTTAGAGAGAGATATTAGTCTTTTAAAACATTATGCAGAAGCCGAATATCCTACCATTAAATATTCCGAAGCATTAGAAATTCTTAATTCAAAATATAAAATGAATGTTCCTTGGGGAAAAGATTTAAGAACTCTTGAGGAAGCAAAAATAGCAGATCATTTTAAGGTCCCAGTTGTTGTCACACATTATCCCACTGAAATCATGGGATTTTATAAACCACCTAGTGATGAAAATCCTAAAGAAGCTTTATGTTTTGACATGTTAGCTCCAGAAGGGTACTGTGAAATTGTTGGTGGTTCAGAACGAAGCCTATTAGTTGATGATATGATAAAAAGATTAGACGCGGATGGAGAAGACCCAAAAAATTATGATTGGTATTTTGAACTTAGAAAGTATGGTAGTGTACCTCATTCTGGTTATGGTGTAGGGGTTGAAAGGGTTATTATGTGGCTTTCTGGTATAGATAACATAAAAGATGCAATTCCATTTCCTCGCACTATGGTCCGGAAAGCACCCTGAGGAAGAAATCAATATTTTTAAGGTTTTAATTCTTAAGGTTATTTTTAATTCCCCTCCATGAAATTAAAATTATTCTCTATTGTCTAACTCAACTACGAAATCACAATAGAGTACGGGTGTAACCCTACACCCTCTATCCCATCTGCCGATATGGATTTTGGGACTCCTTTTTTCAGAATATTATATGCTCCATTCACATCCGCATTTATAAGTATCCCTTTTTGACTGCGATATAAACCCCTACAAGTACGGTTCCCTTTATATTTTTTATGCTTTTCAATTGATTCATTATCTAAGAAACTGCATTTTGAAGTATAAGATTCTGACTTTAGAATAACATCAATTCCAGATAACTCTGCTTTGTATTTGATTTGGACTATTAATTTAGAAAAAGGAATTTGAACAAAGTTCTGGTTATTACGCTTTCCAATTTGTATTTTTTGTTTCCAAGTCTTATTGTACCCGATGACTATCACTCCAAAATTGTTATTAATACAATAATTAATTAAGGCTTTCGAAATTTTGTGGAAGATATCATTTATTTTATTGTTTCTCTTCTGTGTTAACCGTTGAATTTTCTTTGTTTCACCATTAATCCCTTGTTTATCCTTAATGCTTTTATATTTAGCAAGTTGTTTATTATAGAACTGATTGATAGATTTAACAATTCCACCTTTAATAATAGCAGGTTGTAGCCCAGCATTATTTACCATAGTTATGATATTATTCAATCCTAAATCAATCCCAATAACTCTTCCTTTATCCAAATTTAAAGTCCTTACTTCTTTTCGATAAACTAGATCCAAAATATAATAGAATCCTTTTGGAATAATTCTGACGTGATGAAAGTTATTTTTTATTCGTGTTTTAATAGGTTTTAATTGAGTTTTTTTAGGGAAATGAAGATGACCTTCTTTGATACTACACTGCTGATTAGTGAAAATAAGCATATACTCACCATCCTTCCTTTTATATCGAGGAGGTTTTGGAGGGTTAAAAAATTTCTCTGGATGTATTTTGTAATTTTTATTAGATTGAAAAAAGGATTTCCAATTTTTATCTACGAGTTTTAAAATTTGTTGAGCAGATTGAGGGGGAAGGATTTTATAGGGTTCTTTATCTTTCAAAATATACCACAAATCGTAATATCTTAACCAATTTCCTAAATAAAAATATTCTTGTCTCACATAATAGTTAGCAAGATTATAGAGATTTTTGGAAAGATGACACAGATAAGATAATTGTGGTGTGTTTTTTAATTGGATTTGTTCTGTCAGCTTCATTCCCATAATAATAAAGAAGAACATCAGATTTAAAAGAAAAGAGACTGAAGATTTATATCTGATAAAAAGAGAATAAAATTGAGGGGAAAGTAAAAATATTCTTGATAAATATATTATAAATTAAGTGAAATTTTTTAGAAATCAAGCTTTTAATTGAACAAATCTATTATATCACTCGGTTTTTATGAAACTCTATGAATTCATGGCATATGAATTAATTGAAAAAATTAGGGATAAGGAAATTTCAATTCTAGAATTGATTGAAACATGCTATGAAAGAATAGAAGAAACTGAGAATTTATTACATTGTTTTGTCAACTTATCCAAAGAGAAAGCGTTAGAAAAGGCGAAATCGCTTGACAACGATTTAAAGAATGATAAAAAAACCGGAATTTTCTATGGAATACCATTAGCAAACAAAGATCTCATTTGTGTTAGGGATTTTCCTACGACGTGTTGTTCAAACATACTATATGATTATCATCCACCTTATAACGCATTTGTAATTGAGTGCTTAGTTGATAAAGAGGGGGCGATCCATATTGGAAATACAAACATGGATGAATTTGCAATGGGAAGTTCCACAGAAAATAGCTGTTATGGACCTACCTATAATCCATGGGATATTTCAAGAGTCCCTGGAGGATCAAGTGGAGGATCTGCTGCAAGTATCGCATCAGGACAAACAATTTTGGCTTTGGGAAGTGATACAGGAGGAAGCATTCGATGTCCTGCTGCTTTTTGTGGAACTGTTGGATTAAAGCCTACATATGGAAGAGTTTCAAGATATGGTTTGGTAGCATTTGCTAATTCTTTTGATCAGATCGGTCCAATTACAAAATGCGTTTACGATGCAGCATTGATGCTTGAAGTAATATCAGGTAAACACATTCTTGATTCTACTTCAGTAGATATTAAAGTTGATAATTATACTGAAGAATTAGAAAATCCATTAGATAAAAAAGTATTAGGTGTTCCAAAAGAATTTTTTGGGGAGGGCGTTGATAAGGAGGTAGAGAACGCTGTAAGAAAAGCGATTGATAAATTAAAAAGCTTGGGCGCAAAAACTATAGAAATTTCAATTCCACATCTAGAATACACTGTAGCAACATATTATTTATTATGTATGAGTGAAGCGAGCTCAAATTTGGCAAGATTTGATGGCTTAAGATATGGTTATATGAGCGATGATCTTTCTGGTGATGTCTATGATGTTTTTAGTCGGACAAGAGGAGAGAGATTTGGTCCAGAAGTACGTAGAAGGATTTTTCTAGGAACTTATGCATTATCAGCAGGATATTACGATATGTTCTACATAAAAGCTTTAAAAGTACGTTCATTGATAAAGAATGATTTCGTAGAAGCTTTTAAAAAATGTGACTCCATTGTTTGCCCAACAATGCCTTCCACAGCTTTTAAAGTTGGTGAATTTGCGGATGATCCTCTACAGATGTATAAAGCTGATATTTTAACTTGTCCTGTCAATTTAGCAGGGATTCCAGCATTATCAATTCCTTGTGGTTTTGATAGCAAGAAATTACCCATTGGATTTCAAATAATAGGTAATTATTTTGATGAGAAGGGAATTCTAAATATTGGATTTCAATTAGAACAAGATCTAAATATTTATCGAAAAATTGCTCCAGTTACAAGCAGAGGTAAATGATTTGAATAGTGAGAATAATGTGATGATTGGATTGGAAGTTCATATTCAATTATCTAATCTTAAGACCAAACTTTTTTGTAGCTGTAGCAATGATTATCGAGGTGCAGATCCAAATTCCCATGTATGTCCTATATGTGTAGGTTTACCGGGAACACTTCCCGTAATTAATAGAAAAGCTATTGAGTTTGCTACCAGATTGGCAATAGCTTTAAATTGTGACATTAACCATCAGTTTTGGTTTTTCAGAAAGAATTATTTTTATCCAGACATGTCTAAAAATTTTCAAATTAGCCAATATAATAAATCTGGAGGAAGAGCTTTTGCTGATAATGGAAAGATTACCATCAAACTAAATTCTCACAAGAAAGACATAATACTTAATCGGATTCATTTGGAAGAAGACCCTGCAAGATTAGTTCACAAAGGAAGTATAGCAACTTCACCATATACCCTAGTAGATTATAATAGATCAGGAGTTTGTTTAATAGAAATCGTAACTGAACCAGTAATAAGCTCTCCAGAAGAAGCACGAGAATTTCTTAGGCAGTTGAAATCAATTGTTCAATATTCAGGGATATCTAATCTTGATCTTGAAGGCGCTGTAAGAGTAGATGCGAACATATCGATTAAAGGGTATGACCGTAGTGAAGTAAAAAACATCAATAGTTTTAGAGAAGTTGAACGCGCTTTAAGACATGAAATAGTGAGACAAAAGAATTTAATCAAAAGAGGAAAGGATTTAATTCAAGAAACTAGGCATTGGGATGACAAAAGAAGAATAACAATTTCTATGAGAACAAAAGAATTTGAAGCAGATTATCGCTATTTTCCGGAACAGGATTTAGTCCCAATAGAAATTGATAGTGAGTATATTCAGAAAGTTAGAGATGAATTGCCTGAAATGCCAAATGAGAGAGCTTTAAGACTTCGGAGAGATTATAATTTATCTGAATTTGATTCTGATAATTTAGTTTTAGATAAGGATATCTCTGATTTTTATGAAGAAGGAGTTAATTCCGAAGCATCGTTCGGTCCGGAGGAATATAAGCAATACTGTAATTGGTTAATGAATGATATTTTAAGATGGTTAAATGAACATGATAAAACTCTGAAAGACACTAAGCTTCACTCTCATCAAATAGTGAATTTGATTAATTATGTGAATGAAGGAAAAATAACAACAAAAATTGCAAAAAGTATTATAGATGATATGATGGAAGGTTATTCGATTCATGAGATTCTCGAAACAAAAGGTAAAAAAAGGATTTCTGATAAAGAACTGCTAAGAAATCTTAGCAGTGAAGTTATTGAGGAGAATCCAAAGATTATACAGGATTGTAGAGAAAATCCAAAAGCAATAGAAGCTTTAATTGGAAGAGTTATGGGAAAGACAAGGGGCCAAGCTGACCCACATATAGCCCGAAAAATAATAGTTGAACTTCTAAAAGAAATTGGAATAATTTAATTATAAGGTCTTATTCTATAAATCCACTCAGTTTTAAGCCATTGATCATCATACCAACTATGACTACAAAAGCCTTCTCATTCCAAAATTTTGAATTTGGCATTAAGGTTTTACAATATTTTCTTGTTATAACGTCAATTGACGGATTTTCATCATACCATTCAATTAAGAAATTCTTCACTTTTAAGTAAAGATCTTCCATCTCATCTAAAATTTGTTCAAAATGGTTATCTTTCCATATCCCAAAATGTGATAGCGATATTGAACTTAATTCGTTTCTCATATTTCGTATTTTATTGAAAGTTTTAAGGAGTTCTTCCTCATTAAAATCAGGTGGCATAAGAGGAACGAAAAAAGCATCTAGGTCTAGTCTATTTACTGTTGCACATCCAGCGAATAAATTTTTATTTTTTTTGTCAAATAACCCTATAGAATCCATTGTATGTCCAAAGAGGTTAATAATTTCTAGTTCTAACCCATTTATATCGATTATATCACCTTCTTTCAAAGGTGTAACCATTTCTTCAAATGGATATACCTCTTCAAATCCTTCAAAACCTTTAATCATTTTTTCTGGATGTTTTAAATTTTCTATGGCGTTTTCTGAGGCTAAAACTTCCACATCTGAGTCTTTCATTAAATCATATAATTTTGAGATACCTTGAGCATGATCCCAATGAGAATGTGTTAAAACAATTTTGTCTATTGGATAAATGCCAAATTCTTTCAATTTTTTAATCATTTTACGAGATTTTAATGTTTCTCCGACGTCTATCATCAAACGCATACCATTATTCTCGACAATATAAGTTGCAAGAAATTTTGGCAATCCCATTGTCATTGCATCAATAAGATAATAATTATCGTTGTATTTACCTTCAGAATTTATAAATACTATTTTGTTCACCCTTGAAATTTGTTATTAAATTTAGTATATACATAATTTTTATAAAATCTAAAATATCAAAAAAAAGAATAAAAAATTAAATCATTGACTCAAGTGCTGTACTAGCAGCATCTAATTTTAAATTTATTATACCTAATTTTGCTTCACGAGTAGTGATTATAGTTAAAATATTTCCTTTAATTTCACTGAAAAGTATTTTTCCTTTTTCAGATTCAATAATAGCACTGAAAAATTGACCTTGTTCTAATTCTTTAGTTGCTCTCTGACTTGCTTTTAAAATTAATGTGACCATTGCCGCTACAGCCTCTGGATCTACCCATCCTGGTAAAGCACTCCCTTTTATCAAGCCAAATTTCTCAATAAGAGCAGCTCCGTGCACTCCTTTAATTGCTTTAAGACTATCTAGAATATCTGTTATTTTTTCACTCATTTAACTCAATTTACATTTATGTTATTGAGAATAATAATTCTTTAATTATTAAGTAAGTTTTAATTATATTTAAGTATAAGAATCTTGCTTAAAAAAGCTATTTTTTGTTAATTTATCAATATAATAACAACAATAGAGAACTGATGACTTAATGGAAGACATAATATTTCGCCATTATAAACCCGGAGATGAGGAGCAACTAGCTGATTTATTTAATCAAGCATTCAAGAGAAGTGTTGTAGTAAGAACTCCTACGAATTGGCGTTGGAGATATGTTAAATCCCCTAGATTTGAACCAGAAATGTGTCAAATTGCAGAAGATATTGAGAAGAAGAAGATTGTAGGTGCTATCCTTGTTAATTTAATAGAAATGAGACCTTTTAATCAAAATACCTATTTGATCGGTGATATTAATGATGTTTCTACTCATCCTGATTATATCAAAAGAGGTATTGCTTCTAAGTTAATGGAAAAATCTATAGAATATATGAATTCAAAAGGATGCGATTTCTCAATGTTAAGTACTGGATTAAAAGGCATTGCACGGAGCAAAATTTATACAAAATTCGGTTATTTTGACTTAGAAAGGCATTCTTACTTTATACAAATTCCAAACAGTTTATCGCTTATAAGAACTTTTATGGGATTTGCTTTTTTTTATCCAGTGTTTTTTACCATCTCTTATCTACCTCGATTTTTAAATAGATTACGTTTGAAATTTAAGAAGTTTTTTAAAGATTTTACATATGAAATCAATCATAATATAAAACATTCTGATTATATGAACGCTATTAATAAAATCAGCCCAAAGAATTATGAAGGATATCCAATTTATGATCACTCTAAGTTTAATTGGGCTCGTAAAGAAGTACCTTCGAAACATAATGAACCCACTTATATCATCATAAGAAAAGCTAGTAAAATTATTGGGGGCGCTGTTATTACTCATCAAAATATACGTACTTGGAAATATAAGTTAAAGCTACGGATAGGTATAATACATGAAATATTTCTTGACGAAGGTGTATTTAATAATTCAAACGATATAACTCTTAGTTATATATACCTGATTGATAAAATTAATAAAGCCGCAAGTCATAGATCTTTGGGAGTTTTATTAAATACTTCAAGTTTGAAAGCGAAGTATTTAAATCAAGCATTCAAAGGATTGAGTTTTTTTAAGATACAAAATGACGTGATAATGATAAAAGAATTAAAAGAAAATTTAAAATTCCCTAAACTTAATAAACCTCTATTTATCCCTAGTTATTTGGCTTTAGGCGTCGTCTAAAAGACAAAAGCATAAATATTCAAATTGTGATTATTTTTATAACTACTTCTTAATTGATAATTTAAATTTTGGAGAGTGATATTAATGGGAAAAGAGGTTGATAAGGCTAAGAAAATATTTAAAGACGCTTTTGACGTACTCAGCGATTATTTCGAAGAAAAACGTTCTGATATAGTAATAGAAAAAGAGAAGAAAGCAAAAAAGGGAAAAGTAGCTCTGGCAAAATTTTCTAAAGGACTAATTGGAAAGACTGATAAAATCAATTTCAGAATATTAATTGGTCAGAAAAAAGAACTTGGAGATTATGTTTATGAAGCAGTATATTTAAGTGATAAAAAAGAGCCTAAGATTTTTATTTATAAAATAAACTCGGGAAAACCTTGTCAGACTATTCTAATGAATTTCAAGGAAGATGATTGGAATGGGTATAAAAAAGTCGAAAAATTTAAATCACTTACTAAGTTCTTGGAATCTGCTTACGAGGATGGTATCTATTATAAAGGGAAAAAGGAGAAAAAAGAAGAAGCTATTGATAAACTCATAAAAGGTCTTAAAAGATCCTTAGAAGCCGTTGAGGATGACGAAAAATCTAAAAAGGGAGATAATAGTCCAATTGCTTTGAAAATTGCAAAAGTAGTGGCAGTGGCAGCAATAACTACCGTAGTTTCGGCGGCATTAACTCCCGCGGCAGGAGTCATAGCCCAAGAAATTGCTGGAGGCGGCACAATTACTGGTGATGTCTTAGGTTCAGCAGCTCAAGCTGCGGGAGAAGGATTAAAGAGCTTGGTTGATCCCGCAAATATAGCAAAAAAAGTTGTTACCAAAGCTATAACGAAAGGCAAAGATTTACCCGGAGCAAACAAATAAAGAAAAGAATCACAACTTTCTTAAATTATCAGATTTTTATTATCTAAACCTACCTATATTTTTAAAGAGATTATTAACTTGTCAGAGTTTATAAAATATCAAAGTGTCTTTAGAGGTATTATAATTTCTGCTGTGATTACATTTATTGCCTACTTAATAATATCTATAGCTTCAATTTTAGTGGGGGTGGTACTTTTCCGAGGACTTTTTCTTTTCGCGGATGTACAGTTTGCAATAGGAAATATTGTTGGAATAATTTATTTTATAAAGAATAGGCAACCTGATCAATCATTTTTAAAATACTGCATAATGATTGCGATTGTTGGAGGGGTTCTTTCAGCACTTTTAATTAGTGTTTATCAATGGATTTTACTTCTTAGTGTAGAATTTTTCCTTCTTTATTTAGTTAGTGGCCTTATTTCAGGTTTTTTTGTCGGGTTACTGGTTGGAGTAATTACTAGTGTTTATGCTATGTATAAAGAAGTTAAAGAAGAAAGTCCAGAAAAAAAGGAAGTAGATGATGTTCTTAAGGATATATTTGATGATTAAACTCTACAACTTTGTTTTGTGATGCTTTATATTGATAATCTGAATTCTTTTTTCTTTTATTATAGATTTTTTACTCAATAATTGGACTCTTAAAGACATTAATTTCTTGTTTTTCTTTTTCTAATTAGAATTAAAATAAATATTTGAGGTTTAGAATTTGAGTAAATCAATTAAATGGCAATATAATGAGTTCATTCAATCAAGAAAAGAAAAATTAATAAATATGTTAATTAGTGAGATAATTTTTCTAAAAAAACGGTTCAATGAAACCAAAAACAAAGATGAGATGTATCATCTAAAAATTGCATTAGATAAATTAGATTATCTCTTAAATAGATTAAAAACTCATAGCTCTGATATGCCTGAAGAGGATTTTGATAAAATAGTTATGTTAATTTATCAAATCTTTAAAAATATTGCCGAAAGTATTGAATAATAAATTGATACAAATAGGTATTCAATAATTATTCATCCTGTCTTTTATTAATTAATAAAAAAAGATAAAAAAAGAAAAGAAATTACAATTTGATTAAAAGTCCAACTGCATCCATAAGGGTTTCTTTTCTGGGTAAACCCTTCATTAATTCGCTTTTAACTCTTTCAGCTAGTATTTGTGGAGTCCATCGTTCGCCATTATTATCAATCATGTTAACGGCATGCCATCCTTGGTAGACCCAACACTTATCACCAGCTATTCGAAAGACTTCTCCAGATATTTTTCTTGCTTTATCTGATGCTAAAAATACTACCATTGGAGCAAAATTCGCTGGATGGAAAACATCAAATCCAGATTCATCAGTTTTACTCATCACATCCGCCATTTTAGGTGTAGCATCAGTTGTAAGTCGTGTTCGAGCAATTGGTACAAGACAATTAACTGTTGCATATTTTTTTAGCTCCATTGACGCAATAACGGTAAAAGCGGCAATTCCAGCTTTAGCAGCACCATAATTTGACTGACCCATATTTCCAAGCAAACCTGCATCAGAAGCAGTATTGATTATTGATCCAAAATTTTTTAAGTTTGGATCTAACTTTCCTTGTTCTCTAAAATAAGCAGAAGCATGACGAGTCATATTAAAAGTACCTTTTAGATGCACTGCTACAACATCATCAAATTCTTTTTCTGACATGTTGAAAAGCATTCGATCTCGGAGAATTCCCGCATTATTTACTACAATATCTAGTTTTCCAAATTCGGAAACTGCTTGATCAATAATTGCTTTAGCTTTATCAAAATCAGTTACAGAATCATAGTTTCCAACAGCTTTCACTCCTAATTTCTTACATTCTTCTGCAACCTCATCAGCTATTTTTGTGGGTGCACCACTACCATCAAATCCAGCTCCTAAATCGTTAATTACTAAGTTACAACCTTCTCGAGCCAATGCTAAGGCTTCTTCACGGCCTAAACCTCGCCCTGCACCAGTAACAATTGCTACTTTACCATCTAACATTCCCATATTTTTTTCCCTCTTGAAAATTTATTTTTTATTTTAGTTCAAAATTTTATGTGCTAAATAATATGTACTAATAAAAAATTATTTCTAAACTTAAGGATTTTTATATTTATCATATTTTTGAAAAGGGGATTAGATTTTCTATAAGTTTATAGGGGATGAACTTGGAATCAATTACTCATAACCTTTCAGCGATTCTGATTCAGATCTTATGCTTTAATTTTTTTATGTATCCAATGAATTTTATATTGACAATTTTTATAGCTTTTCTTTCACATTTCCTCTCAGATGCTTTATCGAAAATAACATATCACACACCAAAAGCAATGAAAAAGGATAAATTCTGGGTTATATGGCATGTAATAATATATTCCGCTTCTATAATAGTTGCAGTCATATTTTTAATTCCATTCTGGTTGGCTTTACTTTCTGTTAATATTCCTGATGTCATTGATTGGTTTATTATTAGACCTCTTAATAATAGAAAAAGAGGGAAAAGCTCCGAAGTTGGTGAGGAAAAAAATTATCGATTGCACCGCATTGCAGATTGGATCCGGAGTAAATTGCTTTTTTGGCTTCCAGATTTAACCTATAAAAAAGTAGGAATAATAACTGAATTGATAACAATTGGAATATTATCTTTTTTGATTTGGTTATTTATTTGATATTTTTATGAAAACAATCTAAATTTTTGAAATAGAATAAATGGCTTGTACATTCACAATCTGAGGAGCCAAAATTTTTGATTGAATTGTCGCATATCTCAGAAAACTCCCCAGCGATAATACATTCTAAAGAGCATTTTGAAGGGATTAAGTAAGTTTTTATTATAAAGGACTGGGGATCTGTCAGTAGATAATCGATATGCCAATGGATTTTTTTCTCATTTTTGCTTAAAAAGTGCCGTTTAACTCTATTCAATAAAGTTGAAGATCCATATTCCCCCATTGCTGAACCAACATAAAAATAGAATCCTTTGTTAAAACTTATTTTACCGAGAGCTCCAACTAAGATTTGGATATCTTTTTCTACGAAAATAACTAAGAAGTAAGAACCTTTCATTTACATTTTTCATTATGTTCATTATAGCATCCATCACATAGATATTCTCCGCATTCCTTACAAATGTTCGCACATTCATCACAAACGGGATGGTAACATTCTATACATTCGTAAATCTCTTCAGAAGTATTTTCCCCACAATTCTCACAAATTATTTCTTCTTTACTCATTTTAGGTTACACGATCTTTCAATTAATTATGTTTAAATTGAATTCAATCATAAAAATCTCTCTTATTGTGCGATGAATAATCCTCAACACCAGGTTATTATTTTATTAACTAAAACTTTTTTATGATTATTTAATTCAATATCTATAAAGACTCGTTATTTATGGGAAATTCACCAGAAAAAGAAGAACTTCAAATTGATTTTAAGCGAGATCGAAAGTTTTTTGAACGAGAAGGTAGCTCACGTGCAGTTACTTCTGGATCTCTCTATATGTTTTTCTCTTTAATCTATGCAACTTGTATTTGGGTCTTTGTAATACTTGCTACAGGTTGGACGGAAGGATTGACTTATTTTGGTACAACGACAGCTATTAATGGTATCGTAAGTTTAATTGGAATTGGGGTAACTCGGTATTTTATTGCTGAAATTAAAACCGCTTTTGTTATTAATGAAGAACTAGGGCGTTTAAAAGCAGCTACTTACTCAAAGCTATTATTTTTGATAGGTTTATTCATAGGAATAGCAATGATACTTACGCCTCTCCTCTTTGGATTTTTTTTAACAAATACATTATTGAGAGTTTGTATCTTTGCTTCTGGTTTTTCTGTTATATTATTATATGGTATGTCTGTATTTCAAATTGGTTTAGAGATTAAGAATAGGTATGATATAATAGCATTCCTATCGATATTTGGGGGCAGTTCCCTTTTGATTTCTGGATTGATATTTATTTTCTTCAATCTTAACCCTTTTTGGTTTGCGTTTTATCCTTTTTTTAACATTATAACTTTATTTCTTCTTATTTATTATTTCTATAAATTAGCACCTTATTCACTTAAAGAAATTATTTCAGCCAGTATAAGACCACGTAATATGAAGAAAAATGCATCTCCAGAAATTAGAGATCTTATTGAGGATCATCAAATTTTATTATATCTGAAAAATTCCATATTTTCTATGATTACCAACATTCAGAATTCAAAGTTTTTTGAGGATATCCTATTTTTATCTGCTGCCTTCTATCTAGCTATTTTCACGGATCCCACTTATCAGACATTTGCGGTGAGTTTATTAACTGTTTTAATGACGTATGGTGCA
The DNA here is from genome assembly GCA_048885765.1 of Candidatus Hermodarchaeota archaeon. Lineage (GTDB taxonomy): Archaea > Asgardarchaeota > Lokiarchaeia > Sigyniarchaeales > SOKP01 > Loki-b32. The sequence goes on along the minus strand of JBHLLI010000094.1, from coordinate 2,388 downwards.
GTAAAAGCTGTAATTCTTTACTATTCATCTCCATTAAATATTGAAATTGCTGAAGCTTGCGCTAGAGATTGTCATGAAACAGTAGAAGAATCTGTTAACGCTTCTACGCGAATCGCTAGCATATTAGCCTTAGGATTCTTAATTGCAATGATTGCGCTATCTGACCATTTATTGCGTTTTCTTCATGGAAATCTATTTATGGATGGAGGTGTCTTTAATAATGAGACATTCCTTATGGCTCGAGTTTTATTCATTCTTATAATTACAGGACAATTTATCTATGGTTATGCTACTTTATTTGGTAATGCTTTAATTGGATCTGGAAATGCCTCTTCGGCAGCTAAGGGATTTGGGATTACATTTTGTATTATTATTATAACATCTCCCATTTTTACTTTCATTTTTGGAATAATAGGTATTGGGATTGTAATGTTGGGTTCTGCGTTGTTTTTATTACCATATATTTTAATTCAACTAAAAAGAAGACTTGAAATCAATTATAAATTTAGAATCTATAGATTAATCCCAAATTTAGTTATTCTTTTTCTAATTTTATTAATATTCCCTTTCAATAATATAATAAATTTTATAGTAGGTATAATAATTGGTGCAACTCTCTATTTATTCTTAAATCCATTTTTTGGTGTTTCTATCCCTGAAGACTTACAAATGATTAATGACCTATTTACTACGCTAAAATTAAGTTTTCTAGGAAATTTTATAGTTTATATGATGAAAGTAACTTACAATTTCAGTCCTTTAAATAAAGATAAGATTATTCTGGAAGAAGATAAATTAGTTTTAGTAAAAAAATAAAAAAATTGGTTTTAAAAGAAAGAATTAATCTCTAAATTTATTGAAATCAGGTTTTCGCTTCTCAATAAATGCGTTCTTTCCCTCAACTGCTTCTTCTGTTCCATAATACATGGATAAACCCCCGACTCCTAATTGGGTAATTCCTGTAACACCATCAGTTTCAGCTAGAAAAGCATATTTTAGCATTTTTAGAGCTGTTGGACTTTTCTCTAACAATTCCTGACACCATTGATCTACTTCCTCATCCAATTTTTCATAAGGAACCACTGCGTTTACAAGTCCCATTTCTAAGGCTTGTTGTGCTGTATATCTACGACAAAGGTACCAGATTTCTTTAGCTCGTTTCACCCCTACAGCACGCATCAAGTCTCCTGTTCCATATCCAGGATCAAAGGACCCTACACGGGGTCCAGCTTGTCCAAGTTGTGCGTGTTCTGCTGCGATGCTTAGATCACAATTAACATGCCAAACGTGACCTCCTCCGATTGCGTAACCATTTACTCTAGCAATTACAGGTTTGGGCAAAGTTCGAATTAATAATGTCACTCGTTGCCAACCGACTTCTAAAGGTAGCATGTGTTCTCCTGTGTAACCTCCCATTTCTCTTGTACTTTGATCACCACCCGTACAAAAGGCTTTTTCTCCTATTCCAGTAAACACAACAACACCAATACTATTATCCCAACATTGATCAAAAGCATCAATTAATTCATGAACTGCACGCAAATTACATGCGTTATAACGTTCAGGACGATTAATGGTTATACGCGCAATTTTATCCTTCTTTTCAAAAAGTATTTCTTTATACTCCATTTTTTCAACTTTACCTTTTTTGATAATTTCATTCTAAGTTATTGATTAAGAATGATTATAATATATTTAATAATCTTTAATTATGAATTGAAACTATTTAAGTAAGGTATTAATCCATTTAAGAGAGATCTAATGATTTGAACTATAAAAATACTAAAAAACAAATTGCAGAAGTTTTTACTCGAGCTGCTCCTAATTATGGTGAAGTTGGGTTTAGGTTTTTTGATTACTTCGGGAAGCGACTTGTTGAACTTACTGAGATTCAAAAGAGAGCTAATGTTCTTGATGTAGCTTCAGGTAGAGGTGCTTCCCTATTTCCTTCATCTAAAAAAGTTGGTATTAACGGATCGGTAATTGGTATCGATATTTCAGTAGGAATGGTTCAAAAAACTACCGAGGAAATTATTAAACGCGGTATTTCCAACACTAAAATGATGCAAATGGATGCTGAAAATCTAAAATTTCAAGATAATACATTTGATATAGCACTTTATGGGTTCTGTATTTTTTTCTTTCCTCAATGTAATATTGCCCTTAATGAATGTCTTAGAGTGCTTAAACCTAATGGGAAAATAGGACTTTCTACTTTTCTTAGAGGTACTTACGAAGAGATAAAATGGATTGACGATCTAATTGAAAAATATTTACCAAACGATCAAGATAGTGGTAGTAATGAAGAAGAAACTAATGATTTTGATTTTAACAGTATTGAAGGGATGCAGAATATATTAATCAATGCAGGTTTTAAAGACGTTCAAA
>JBHLLI010000093.1:0-16335 GCA_048885765.1 Candidatus Hermodarchaeota archaeon | reverse complement strand
CCCACACCTACATTAGTTACTCCAGATGAACTGACTATCCAAATATTCGATGGAGAACTTACAGCTTATAGTGCTAAAGTTAATATATTATCTTCAGAAATTGTATCAGGAGTATTTAGTTATACTTTCAACACATTGGATTTTAACTTATTAGGCGGATTAGTATATTATTTCAAGATTAATGGTGATTATGAGAGTTATGTATTTAATGATATTGGATTCAACTTACTCAGCATTCAAGCTTTAACAACAGGAATTGGATATTACGATTACTCCTTAAACCCATTGACAAATAAAAGATTTTCTGTTATTTATGGAGAATCTACAAACATAACAGTGAATTATTTCAATGTATTTAATAACTTATCTTTACCAGGAGCATATATTACTTATAATTGGGATTATGGCTCTGGAATACTCTTAGATGATCCATTACATGCGAGTTATTACTATTTTGAATTTGATTCTTCGACAACGCCTAATAGTGCTGAATATATTATAGATATTGAAGCAACGCTTACAAATTATAGTAGTATCGATGATTCAATTATTGTTGCAATCCAACCTAGACCTACTACTATTAATGGGACAGCTACTTTATTTCAAATGTCACCCAACATCTATGTTTTTGATAGTGTTAACTATATATTTGAATATAGAGATACTTTACAAGATGTTAGACTCGGAAGTCTAGAGGTTATTAGATATTACTGGAATAGGTTAGATGAAAATGGAGATCCGTTGAGTGGTCCTGGAAATGAAGGAAGTGGATTTCTAGGAAGTAGACCTAGCAACCTCTATGTTCTTGATTTTGATACAGAACTTAGAGAAGTTGGAGAGTATTCTATATTTGTTACAATGCAGAAAAATAATTATGAAGTCAGAAATGCGATAATTTTGTTAACTATCAGCAAGAGACCGATATCAATGGACTTAATTGCTACAGGATTATCTGGTAATAGGGTAAGTGTTGTTCAAGGAAGCCCAATCAATTTTAGTATTGTTCTTACTGATGAAACTGATGAAGTACAATTATTATCTGGAGCAAACGTAACATTGTGGCTAAATGGAAATGGTATTTCTGTTGATGAAGTTCCTGGTTCACCTGGAACATATGAATTGATCTTCTCTACTACTAACATAAATGCATTCTTTATGTCTCAAACCTTAACTGGAGAAATAACGGTAGAGTTAGAGAATTACGAGATTGATCCAAGGGCTATTACAATTGTAGTAAGAATGACAGAGATTTTCCCTGGATTTCCAATGTTTTATTTCTTACTAATAGTAGGAGCAGTAGTGGCAATAGCAGGAAGTTTAACTGCATATCGTATGATTCAAAGAGCGCGAATCCCTACTTTTGTGAAGAAAGCCCGACAGATGAAGAGTAATATAAAATCTAAAAAATCAATTTCAAGTTCACTACTATACCCATCAAAAGAGGAATTCATTATTAAGAAACTAGGGGATAAATGGGATAAACTTGGATTGTCATTAGAAGATATTTATGGTTTAGATGAAAAGAAGAAGGGTTTACCAGAATTTAAAAAAGAACTTAAATCAGGTGAAGAGTAATGCCGATTGGATTAGTAGTAATGAGATGGAATGAGAGAGTAGGTACTGAAATAATGAATAAATATCCCGACGAGATGGAAATTACTGATAAGACTCTTATGCAAATATATAGTACTCATGAATATAGTGGAGAATCGGGATTGATAAGTCTAATGATTGGATCCCTAAACATTGCTTCTTACTACACCGGCCCAGAAAATGAATATTATGTAATATTATTATTAAATGTCGACGAAGATCCGGATTCTTACGAAGAGGGATTAGTAGATGTTTCTCGAGTTATTTTACAAAATTTAAATGACGATGCATATTTCAAAATGATACCTTCTCTTTTTCAGCGATTATCAGTCTATCCTACACTTAATACTGAACAAAAACTAGCATTCACATATTCTGATGAGGTTAAAAGGATGATTATTGATCGATTAAGAGTAGATGGTGCTGTATCTAAATCAGAAATTACAATATGGTTAAAAGATCAGTATAAACAGGGATTTCTTAATATAGACGCTGATATTATGGAATTAATCAAACGTGAGATAATTAAACAAGTATCTGTTAAGGGAATGCCTTCTGAACTATTATTTCTGATCAAGGATATTGTATGTATGCGAGTTCCACCAGTAAAATTGGTTAAAGATCCTTTGGATCGTGGCTTACCTTCTACGCTTGTAGATAATTATAAAATAGAAGTTAGAAAATTTTTTCAAAATTATCATCCTACAGAAGCAGATAATTTAAGAGTTTTGGATGTTCTTACTAATCCTCAAGTGTATGAAACTCTAAGGTTATTAAGAACTACAATTGTAACAAGAAATGATCTAGAAAAACTGAAAAAAAGGGGTGTTGATGATCTCGATAATGCGTTAAAAATGCTTTGGGAGACTCAAATAATACAAATTTTTCGGGATGAGAATGAAAATGAGTATTATGCTCTTCTTTCTGACTTTTATATAGATCTGATATTCCCAAAGTACCTAATGAACGTTATAAAGGAGAAATATGAGAAAAAATCAAAAGCAGAACCTGTTTTAATAGAATACCTCACTATTCTTGAAGATAATTATGTTAATATGAAAAGTAGAAAAAAAACTCAAGTATAAATAATTTTTATTTTATTTTTTTCGTATATTTTTGATCTATTAATTTTGAAAATTAATAATTTGTTGATAAATCTGTTTTTTAGGTTTTATCTAATAGCATAATATTTTATTTAACTTCTTGTATAATATTTTTAAATAATTTTATCTACAAATTTAGAATAAATCTGATGAGATTATGAATAAACAAAAATTACTTAATAATCGATGTAAAAAAGCTACATTTTTGCTTGTTTTAATATTTGTTAGCCTTATACCAGCATTTTTATTAAATTTTGCTAATTTAAATTATGATTTGCCTCATGGAAACAATAATGACAATGGAATTAATGATATTGATTTAGAGACCAGTAGTTTAGGTGAACACCCTTGGTGGAATTCTAATTGGCCGTATAGATCATTAATAAACATTACAAATCTAGCGGGAGTAGATTTAGACAATTATGGTGTAAGTGTAGTTTTACCATATGATGATGCTGTATACCAAGACAAAGTGAATGATACATTAAAAGACATAAGAGTTATTGAATATATTGGGAACGATCCTATCGAAAGAGAATTTTTTATTTTTCAGGATTTTGATGGTAATTTAGGTGATTATTCAGTAGGTAAAGCAACAATCTACTTTAACACGAATCTTACTGCTTCTAGTTCTCCTCAGACTGATACATATATATATTTTGGAAATATGAATGTTGAAAGTACAGCAGTAGATTATGGTCTTGGATTAGTCAAAAACGGAGATTTTGAGTATGTACCGCAAGGAGATGATCCAACTGGAAATCCATCAGTTTCACCTCATTATTATAATCCTATAGGATGGAATTGGTCTGATGACGTACCAGATGATATTGCCCCTAGACTTCCAGATGTAGGAGAAGATTCACAAACGGAGGATCAAGCAACTGAATGGTGGCAAAATTGTTTAGTTGATACCACAGGAGGTGATATTCAAGTAAGGGGGACATACACCTATAAATGGGGTTCAAACCAAACTTCAATAACTGATAGTACAGGATCTGATGATCAATATGCTGGAGTTTTATATACGAATCCATTTGTTGTTCCCGTTGTAAATGATGGTAGCGGGAAAATATATCTTAGGTTATGGCAAAATGTTAGAATCTGGGGTTTTGATGGTAGTTCTTCAAAGAATTGGAACGATGGGTATTTTATTCGAGTTATTAACGCTTCAGATAATTTATTTGATGATCCCGACTTACATCAACAATTAGGTCAATATTTAGGATATTTTAAGGGAATTACTCATAATAATAAAGGAGGTTATTCTTTACAAAATTATACACTTGGGTACGTATCTGGAACTCTTGATACAGATTTAGGTCAGTTAACGGGTTTAATATCGTTTGATCTAAGTGATTATATGGGTCAAAATATTTCATTAGAATTAGGGATGTATGGGGATGAAAACACAGTAGGGAATTACGATACAGGTTTTGTCCAAGTAGATGATGTTGAATTCACTTATAATGATGATATAACAACAGAATTAAATGAGATTCAGATCCAGAAATCAGACATAACTATCATTGCTCGTGATATTGATGGTATGATTGTTCCTAATGCAGAAGTATCACTTATTCAGAATAATGTGGTAATAAAAAAACAAACAACTGATATAACTGGGACGACCATTTTTACAGGATTAAATTTTGGTATATATAATTTTACTGTAGAATATGTTTTTTCTCCAAGTTACGAAGATGAGGTATTTAACAGTACTAGGGATAATTTTGGTACTCCAAAATGGAATATATACAATGTCTCAGAATTAGATCACACATTTAATCTATATTTAGATATTTGGACAATCGATTTTGAGTTCGTAGATTGGGATATTGATCGCTTGAATTATGGATATGTAAATATCTATGATGATATGGGAGGTAGTTTATTAAAAAAGATAACATTGAATGATGGAACAGCGAGGTTTCGATGGAACAATGCAACGTTTTATTATTATGAGGTTTATTTCGACAATTCAAGGTATAACGTAAATAATTTTCTTTTGAATTCTAGTTATATTTACCGATCTGATTATGAACAAAATGAAAAGTATTATGATCATGAATTGTCTTTAGCTACTTATGACCAAGAAGCGGGAAATTATTATAGATTCTATGAACGTATTTACACAGGAGGATCGATGACGGATTTTAGTAACAAAAAATTAGTAAATTTTAATATAACATTAGAAAACATGCAAGATCGAATTGATAATCTAACAATCTATTACATTGATGAGAATAACGAAACAACCGGAAATATTATTTTTCAAGATCTGACAATGTCAGGAACCGATTTCTTTGAATCAATAGATATTGGAACTGTAGATAACGATAAGTTGAAAAGCGAGAATTATCAAGCATATGGAATTTTAATCGAAATTGGAGGATATCGAAGTGGCGCCCATACAGGTCTTATTAAAGTTAATACAACCGAATTGATTAATGTATATGATAAAACAGCTTTATCCAAAATTAATATAAGAGTTATTGATGATTCAGATTCATATAATCCTGTTCCTTACATAAGTGTAAGAATCTGGAATGGAAGTACTCTTATTACGACATTAACTACTTATGAAGATGGTTGGGCATCTCATTACGAGGAATCATACGAACCCTTTATTTTTCTTTTAGGTTTTAGTTATAATATCACTTTGAGAAGAATAGGTGAACAAGTTCAGTTTAAATTAAATGATACCTCTCCAAAGCAATGGGAACCGACTGGAGATGTTTGGATATATAATTATACATTAAATCAAGAATCTTCGATTATTATTGATTATCAGGCAGCTCCGCCACCTCCTACATTAGAAACCCAAATAGAATTACTATCCGAAGTTTCTCAAGCAGTATGGGATAGTGGAGTCCTACATATAACAATAAATGTATCCTATACTGAGAATGGTATTGACTGGTATCAGGTTCCTAATGAGGGAACATTTAATTGCTATATAGAAGATTGGTTAACTGGTCAAATAGTATTAACAGTAGAAATGACAGCAAATTATCAAGGTATGAATTTACAAAATTATTCTTTGACAATTAATGCAGATCAATTATCAGCAGGAAATAGTTATAAAAAATATTGGTTCATTATTGAAGGAGAGATACCAGGATATGAACCACCAGAACCTTATTATCAACAGGTTCAAGTTAACGCCACAGCTACGACCATGAATCTATATGACTATGAGACTCTTTTAATAGTATCTGAATTTGATAAAGAATTTGCAGAGCTTATAAACATAACAGTTCGATACTCCATTGCTCCAGATAGTCCATTAGAAGATGCAATATTAACATTCAAATGGTTAAATCAACCTACTCGTTATTTTATTGCAGATCCTTTAAATATTGGATATTATTACTGTGAAATTGACACTTCAGTGGCTTTAAATGTAGGAAAATTCCCAATTACCATTACAGCATCGAAAGAGAATTATACTGCACAGACAAGTTTAAGTTTTCTAGCAGTCATTGAAAGACCAACAGAGATAAATGGTACAACTGATTTAGCTTATTATTCCTTAGAAGTTTATGTTCAAGATACTAAAAACTTTGTATATGAATATAGTGATATATTAAAAGCTGGTGAATTGGTTGGAGATCTGGATATTGCTGTTTATACATGGCAGAGATTATATCCAAATGGTTCAATAATCAAGGGAATAGATGGTTCTGGAGAATTAATACAAAATGGTGATAACACTTATACCTTGGATTTTAGCACAGAATTGAGAAGTGTTGGTTCATATTATCTTTATGTAACTCTTCAAAAAAATAATTATGAAGCACGAGCAGCTCTTATTAATTTAGACATTGTGTTAAGGATTTTCATTCCTTCAATTGATCAGCCACAATTAGGAAGTAATAATCAAATCCAAATAGATCAGGGTACAGATGTTGTTTTTGAAATTAACTTATGGGATGATACCCGAGATGTTGAACTCCAAAACGCAACAATTAAATTGAATTTTGGAGGAGTTAATTTTACTTTTAATCCTTCAGGAAGTATTTCAGGTCTATATACTTTAACATTACTAACTAGTAATATTGATACTTTTATTAGTTCAAAAACATATGTAAGTAAAATTTTCATAGAAGCGGCTAATTTCACAAGCCAAGAGATAATCATCACTATCACTGTGAAAATGCAAGAGATATGGCCTGGAATGCCAATGTTCTACTTCATTTTAATAACTGCGGCAGTCGTAGGTGTTGTAGGAAGTATAGTAGGATACAGAGTCATACAACAAGCACGAATACCTAAACATGTTAAAAAGATTAGAAAAATAAAAGGGTTAATAAAGTCTAAGAAGAAAGTCACAGAATCTTATTCGGTACCCACAAAGGAACAAATGCAAGCTAAAATATTTGGAGATGATTGGAAAGAAATTGGATTATCAATTGAAGAAACATTGGGGATTGCTGATCTTAAGAAGAAATCTATTTTGAAAGAAAAAATAACAAAGGAGAGAGGTGAAAACAAGTAATGCCAATTGGTTTAGTCATTATGAGGTGGGATATAAAAGTAAGTACAGAAATTCTTGCTAAATATCCTGATGAACTTATTATTAGTGATGAGACTTTAATGCAAATCTATGCTGCACATGAATATACGGGGGAACCTGGGATGATAAGTTTATTGGTTGGTCCCTTAAACATCGCTTCTTATTACACAGGACGAGAAAAACCGTTATATATTATATTATTATTAAACTTAGACGAGGATCCTGATACATACGAGGGTGGTTTGTCAGACATTTCACGAGTGATATTCCAAAATTACGAAGATAGAGCTTATTTAGATATGATTCCGTTTCTTTTCCAGCGTTTGTCGACTTATCCTCATTTGAATGAAGAGCAAAGTTTAGCTGTGACTTATTTAGACAATGTAAATCGATTAATCATAGAGAGATTAAGAGAAGAAGGTGTTATCACCAAATCTGAATTAAAGATATGGTTAAAAGATCGATACAGAGAGGGCTTTTTTGATGTTGATGCAATATTGATGGAACTAATCAAAAAGGAAATAATAAAGGAAACTTCAGTAAAAGGCATGCCCTCGGAATTAATTTTTCTTATTAATGATCTTTACATGTTAAGAAGACCCCCAATTAAACTACTCAAAAATCCTGTTGAGCGTGGACTTCCAGAGAGATTTATCGAGGAATATAATGTTGCTGTCAGAAGATTCTTCCAAAAGTACCGTCCATCTGAAGAAGATAATCTTAAGATATTAGATGAAGTAATTGGAGACCCACAAGTCTATGAGATCCTGAAACTCCTGAGAATTTCGATTGTGACTAAAAATGTTTTAGAGAAACTCCGAAAAAAAGGTGTTGATGATATTGATGGAGGACTAAAAAAATTGTGGGAAAATCAATTGATTCAGGTATTTCAAGACAGTAAAGGAAATGAATATTATGCTTTAATTTCTGACTTTCATGCTTCACTTTTCTACCCTAAATACATGCTAAATACTATTATTCATCAATATGAGGTAAAGTCAAAATCAAATAGCGTATTGATCGAATATCTAAATGTTCTTGATGATAATTATCGATCTCCAAAACTTAAAGCTGAAGCAAAAGAAAAAGAGTAAAATTAATATTTTTTTTTAATTTTTTTTATATATATTAACCCAATTTTTATTAATTGTTTAAATAACTTTTCAATTTAATTGCTTTCTCATGAAATTCCCTGTAAAGATTATCATCACCCAGTTCCAAACATAAATCAGAAATTTTTTCGAAATAATCAGCGGTTTGAGCAATATCTCCATTTTCTAAACTAATTTTAGCCTGATGAATTAACTGATCTCTTTCGAAAAGAGATTTTAACAAAGGAGAAGCATCAGTACTAACTTCTAGGATATCTGCGATGATTTGAATCATTTTTTCTCGATTATTTGGATCGATAGCGACCATTGAATATGTTTTCAGACCAAGGATTTCTTCTATTTTCTGTACACTTAATGCTTTATCTAGATCTTGTTTATTGCCTATTACAGCAGTATGAGTATAAGGAGCATGTTCCTTTACTAATTCAAGAAAAAATTTGCTTTTTTCTACATTTTCTAATGTAGAATCTGTAATAATAAGAACGGCATCACTCCCTCGAATAAAATCATTCCAAAGATAACTGAATTGTTCTTGTCCAGCAAAATCCCATAAATGAAAATATAATTTTCCAATTTTAACAGTTGAAATCTTTCCTGTTATAGTGGGAATATGGACAGAAGGGATTTCAGTAGCGCAAATTAATTTAGTTGTGGTTGTTTTCCCCACACCAGAAAATCCTACTAATGAAATCTTTGTCTTAAGATTTCTATGTATAGAATCTACAATTGGATCAAGTAATTCCATAAGAGAGGGATCTATATTATCTATGGCGTCACCAAATGTATCTAAAAACTCCTTTTGAAGGTTTGCTAGTTCACGTTTAGTTCGAGGGAGATCATCATTAATATCAGTTATAAACATAAACATTAATTTAAAATTATCTTCTAATGAAAAAACAATTTTATATTTAATATAATCATAACTATTAAGTTCTACACCTGTGCCTTTTGTAGATGCTTCAATTATTTCCTGATAAAGTTTATTAAAATCTTCCTCAGAGACTGCTTTACCGAAATTTTTATTATATAAGACTTTTTCATCCTTTAAAATATAAACTTGCCTTAACATATTACCCAATTTAATTCCTATAAAATTATAATAATAAAGAAGTCAAATTTTCTTTTTTCTATAAAAAGATAAAACATATCATGATATTTTTCTTTGATTCTACAATCTAAATTAAAATATTTAAATTTTTAGAAAATGAAAAATATGAGAAGCAAGAGGTACTATTAATTTATTCATATTTAAACTTAAAAAAAAAAATTTAATGAAGGGTTTCTAGAGTTTACATTAATCTTATGATTAAATATACCATTTATTGGTAAAGTTTTGAGTTTATTTCTTTTTATCAAAACAAATCTATATGTGAAAAAAAATTATTTTGTAACAACAAAATTTTTTGAAATTGCATTTAATACATTTCAAAGTATGTACAGATTGGATTTGCCCTATAATTCTGCAGTAACATATTCTGTGTTATAATGTATTGTTACCATTGATAAAAAGTTAAATAGTAAAATTTGTATAATAAATGATAAAAAACTCTTTTTAAAAATTTAGAATTTCAAACAAATAAAAAAAAATTGAAATGTAACATGAAAAGACAAAATATCAAATCAAAGAAGGTAATTTCTATAACTTTTTTATTGATTCTCTCATTGAGTTCAATTTTAGTTTTGTTTCCGTCAAATTATACGAATTTAAGAGATTTCAATCAAAGATCAGATGAAGATAAAGAAGTTAACCGTTTCCATCCATTGTTAAATGCACCAATAGGAGAAGAGCCTTGGTGGAATGCATCCTATCAGTGGAGACAATGTATTAGTATTACGAATCCTGGAGCCTATAATTTGACTGATAATTTCATAAGCATTCAGTTTGATTATGCCACTTTACGTGATACTTACAATATGGACTCTGATCTATATGATGTTAGAATTGTGGAAAATAATGTTGTAAGAAATTATTATATAAAAAAGGATTTTCCTTTCGCTGATCAAGCAACTATCTGGTTTGAAACTAATTCTACCGCAGGTAAATCTGAATATGACACATATATGTATTGGGGAAATGCTTCAATTAATAATCGTGGAAGTACACATGTTAGTTATGATCCTTCTGGAACATGTTGGTGGAGTTTTGAAGAAAGTACTGGTGTACAAGGTTCAACTGTAGAAGATTCATTAGGTAATGCCGATGGTCATCTTTATGGGAGTGGGGGAAATTATCCCGTTTACGATACAGATAGTGCTGTGGGTTCTTACTCTCTTGAATTTGTTGGAAATAATGATTTTGTTTATATAAATGATTCATTACATTTTACAGAGCCAAATGAAATTTCTGAAGTAACTGTTAGTCTTTGGTATAAAACATCTGCTAATATAGGTGATTGGACTCAAAATTGGGCTTTTTTCGATTTTGATAGATCTGAATATTTCAACTTCTTTATAAGACCAGATGATGGAAGGCTTGGTTTTTGTAGTGCAGCTTCTGGTTACAGCGGTCAAAATGATTTTTATAGTAGTACTACAGGTTTAAATGATGGAGAGTGGCATTTTGCTTGCGTAGTATATGATGGGAGTGATAAAATCATTTATATTGATGATGGAGCCGAAGATGCTAGATGGGTAAATGCTATGGGGGGAAGAGCTTTCGGAACTGGAACTGATAGATGGGGTTTTTTTGGTGATGGTTCAGAGGCAACATCTGTAAATGGTGGGAGAAACAATAGATATTATGAGGGAAACATGGATGAAATAAGGTATTTCGAATATGCCGTTGCCCCAGATGAAATTCAATGGTTAGCAAATTATTATTCAATTGATACAGATTTATTACCAGTTACAGAAAGGGCAGCAGCAGTAACAGTTTTAGTTAAAGATATTGATGATCGATTAGTACCAGGGGCAGAAGTCTCTTTATGGGAAAATTCTACTCATATCTTAGAAGTAGATGGCGTTCCATACACTGAATATACCTCATCAGAAGGGACTGTGTCTTTTACAAAAGTTCCGTTTGGTTTTTACAACATTAGTGTAAACTATACTCTAATTTCTGGTTTGTATGAAGAAGTAGTGTATGATAGTAGGTATCAGCCTCTTGGAGAGGTGGAATTCAAAGGATTGATTGTCGATGTTAATGTTAGTGTGGATCTTTGGACGATTGATTTTAAAGTTGATGATTGGGATGGAGATCCATTTGATTATGGCTTCGTAAAAGTAGGAAACTCCACTGATTATGTATTAGAAACTTTATACCTAGATTCTGATGGAAAAACGACTTTCCGATGGACAGATCAAGCCAGCTATAATTATACTGTATATTATGATAATGCTGATTACTTCGATTATCCAACTCGCTTAAATTCAAGTTCAATAATCTATACAGGTCCAGCAATTTATCTTGAATATGTGAAAACTAGTATGTCTAAATTAAATATACGTGTTATAGATGACACTGAAACTGTACCTGTTGAGGGTATTACAGTTAGAGTTGAAAATAGCACATCAGACGAACATATAGTAGATCTTAAAACCGATGACAATGGTACTGCTTATGGATTGGTCAATAGTGAATTAAAATTTTGGTATAAAAGAGAGACTACATATAATTTTTCTCTATGGATGGTAACTGAACAACGTACGTTTAGAGTAAATTATTCAGATCAAGCATTTAATCCAGTTACTATTTTGGATTACTATGAATATACATTAGATTCAGCATCATCCTTGGTATTTGAATTGGATTTAAACTACCAAAATAGAATATCTCGATTTCAGAATGGAAGTCTTGTTGCGGATTATAGTGTTGTCTATAGTCAGAATATGTCATTTTCCATAACATTAGAAACTACTGTTACTGGTCTTCCTGGTCCTTGGACAAATGATGATGGTGTTGGCACTCAAATTAGTTGTATAATCAAAAGTACGGCTGCAGGAAACCCAATAATATATGTTAAAGACATGAGATATACTATGAATGGAATATTTACTATTGAGATCAACTCAAGTAGATTTTCCGCAGGAGATTATGGTAAATCGTATATTGTCACTCTTTCTGGAATAAAGTCATATTATAGTAGTCCTGAAGATGTCTTATTTCTTATTTCAATAGATTCAATGTCTACAGGTATGAGTTTCCATGATTATGCTTCAATGCCGGATGAATTGCCTACCAATGAAGTTAACCAGTTTTATGATGAGTTAATCAATGTAACAGTTAAATACTATGATTTTAATAACAACAATCCACTAGTTGCAGACACCTTTACATATAATTGGGATTATGGTTCTGGTACAGTAAATCCTGATCCAATAAATCCTGGATATTATACTATTGAGATTGATACTTCCGCAGCTACTAATGTAGGTAAATATCTGATTAAATTCACAGCTGGGCGTGAAAACTATACAAAAATAGATAACTATGGTTTATTCATAAATATTTTATCAAGACCAACTACTATTAATGGAGAAGATGGAATTTTATATATATCTCAAAACATCTTCATATTCAAAGAACTGAATTTTACTTTTAATTATTTAGATGAAATGAGAGGTACCCCTATTTCAAATTTAGATGAGATGAGTTACCTCCTACAGAAACTAGACGAAAATGGTGAACCAATTTCTGGTACTACAGAAATGGGGTCTCTTGTAGAAGGTATAGACGAGTTTATATTAGATCTTGATACAGAAACGCGGGAAGATGGAGAATATTCAATTATTGTAACTTTAGATAAAATGAATTGGGATCATAGTATCGCTATAATCTCTTTAACTATAATGAAAAGAGTTATTGAGTTTTCATGGGTCAGTGATATTGTGGATTCTAAATTAAATTTAGATTCTGGAGAAATTTTCGATTTTGTATTGACATTATCAGATCCAAATAACGAGACAGTCCCAAACGCACCTATCATTGGAGCAACTATTACTCTAACAGTAAGAAACATTAATTATTCTACCACAAATGGTTGGATTATCGATAATCGTGATGGTACTTATAGAGTTGTTTCACTTCCTATAGCAGAACCGTTTTTTATCCCTGAAACCTTTATAGCGACACTTTCCATTGAAAAACAATATTTCTCCGCAACAACAGATCGCATCACAGTTGTAGTACAAATGCAAGAAATTTTTGGTTTTCCATTGTTCTATTTCTTAATGATCGTGGGAGCAACTGTCGCGATAGTAGGTAGTTTAGTGGCATATCGTACTATCCAAAGAGCAAGAATTCCTACTTTTGTTAAAAAAGCTAGAGAAATGAAGAAAAATATAAAAGGAAAGAAATCTATTTCAGATTCGTTATTATACCCAACAAAAGATGAATATATAACGAAAAAATTAGGCGACAAATGGGAATCAATTGGACTGTCATTAGATGATATAATGGGTGTAAAGAGTAAGAAGTCTAAGAAATTACCAGAAATGAAGGAAGAATATAAAGGAGGTGTTGACTAATGCCAGTAGGACTAGTAGTAATGAAATGGGATGAAAGAGTTGGAACTGAAATTCTTGCAAAATATCCAGAAGAAATAAACGTCACTGACAAAACCCTTATGCAAGTTTATAGCACTCATGAATATAGTGGAGAATCGGGCATGATTAGTTTAATGATTGGTTCATTAAACATTGCCTCATACTATACAGGACCTGACAAGGGATTCTATATACTCTTACTTCTAAGTCTCGATGACGATCCCGATTCCTATGAAGGGGGTTTGATTGACATTTCACGGATTATTTTACAAAATATAAAAGATGATGCTTACACATCTATGATCCCTACACTCTTCAGAAGACTTTCTGTTTATCCTACATTGAATAATGAGCAAAGACTTGCCATTACATATCAGGATGAAATTAAAAGGATGATACTTAATCGTTTAAGGGACGAAGGAGTGGTTTCAAAGTCTGAATTGATGGTTTGGTTGAAAGATCAATACAAACAAGGCTTTGTGGATCTAGAGGGAGTATTGATTGAACTTGTTAAACGTGAAATTGTTAAAGAGACCTCGGTTAAAGGTATGCCTTCAGAGCTTATATTTCTCATACAAGATGTTGTTGCTTTAAGAGTGCCTCCAGTTAAAATGTTAGATGATCCAACTACTCGTGGTTTACCAACTCAGCTTGTAGATGATTATATTATGGAAGTTAAAAAATTCTTTCAAAATTATAGACCAACTGAAGGAGATAACCTTAGAATCATTGACATTCTTATTAATCCTCAAGTTTATGAAACTTTAAGGCTATTAAGAACCGCAATAGTTACTAAAAATGATCTTGAGAAACTAAGAAAGAAAGGTGTTGATGATCTTGATGATGTATTAAAAATGTTATGGGATACTCAAATGATTCAAGTTTTCCAAGATGAGAGGAATAATGAATATTACGCCCTCCTCTCAGATTTCTACATGAACTTGATATTCCCAAAATATCTTCTAAACATCATCAAGAAAGTATATGACCGAAAATCTAAGGCAAGTCAAGTTTTGGTTGAATATCTTACTGTTTTAGAAAATTCGTACTCAGACATAAAAGCTGCTGCTAAAGCTGAAGCAAAAGGTAAAGTTTAAAATTTTTTTTATTTTTTTTTTCTAGTTATTTGTATTTATACTAAAATTTTTCAATTCTCAAAGATATTTTTTCGTAGTATAAATTTAATACTTTTAAAACTAAAAGTGATAATAGTGGAAGAAAAAATACCTGCTGAATTTGATGATTTTGATTTAGAAAATCTAGCTAAACCAAATGCATTACCAGAAGATATTGATTATGAAAATCATATAATTGGCACTTATACTGCAATGCTTCACAGAAAAATGGATGCATTTTATATGATGCAGGCTGTGTGTGTTGAACAATCAACCGGCACATTTGTTCCTGTTCCAGCAGAAACTCCGGAACAAAGAAGAAAGCATGTAGCAAAAGTAATAGGATGGTGGAGATTCCCAGATTTTGAATATGAAGGTGCTGATGATTTTTTCGGGAATCCTAAAATGCATCAGTATGTAGTTCAGATTGCTTTCCCCTTGAATTTCAAACCGCAATTTCCAATGTTGTTTACAACAATTTATGGAAATATTTCAATGGGTGGACCTCTTAAATTGGTTGACGTTCGTTTTCCAAAGGCTTTCTTGAAAGAATTTAAAGGTCCTAAATTTGGAGATGTAGGGATTCGGAAAATCCTAGGAGTAAAAGAGCGCCCTCTTTTAAATAATATGATCAAGCCATGTGTATATACAGATCCAAAGATTGGAGCAGATCTAGCATATAAAGCTGCTGTTGGCGGATGTGATGTTATAAAAGATGATGAATTAATAGCTGATGTCGAATTTAATCCAATTACTGAAAGAGTATCAGCCTTTATGGAAGCATTAGATAGAGCTGATTCAGAAAAAGGTGAAAAAACGCTTTATACTGTGAACATTACTGATAGAGTTGATAGAATGTTTGAATTGGCAGATATCGTACAAGAACATGGGGCAAATGCCTTAATGGTTAACCATATCTCTGTTGGATATTCAGCTATGCGAAAGTTGGCAGAGGATCCTTCAGTAAAGGTACCAATTTTAGGACATATGGACTTTGCAGGATCGCTATATCAGGATCCTGTAAGTGGTGTTTCAAGTCCCTTAGTCCTTGGTAAATTTGGAAGGTTAGCTGGTTGTGATTTTATTGTACATCCTGCTCCGTATGGTAAAGCTCCAACTACAGCAGATAGATTTAAGGAAACGGCAAGGCAAATGGTAATGCCAATGCGAAATGCACCACATATAAAGAGAACAATGCCCATGCCAAGTGGAGGTATCACTCATAGTCTTGTTGAAAAATGTGTTAATGATCTAGGGACTAATATAATGATTGGAAGCGGTGGAGGTATTCACGCTCATCCAGATGGGCCTATAGCAGGAGCTAAAGCTTTTAGACAAGCTATAGATGCGGTGATGCAAGGAATTCCTGCTAGAGAATATGCTAAAGATCATAAGGAACTGGCAGTTGC
>JBHLLI010000092.1:0-16483 GCA_048885765.1 Candidatus Hermodarchaeota archaeon | reverse complement strand
TCAAGACCGGAAGTAGGTTCATCAAGAAAGAGTATTTTCGGGTTAGTCATTAAAGCCATACATAATAATAACCGCTGCTTCATCCCTTTTGAATATTTTTTTGCTTTAAGAGTCCGTTTCTCATACAAACCGAATTTTTTCAATAAATTCTCTGCCTTTATAATCCGTTCTTTTTTGGGAATACCATAAATTTCTCCAATAAACATTAGGTTGTCCCATCCTGAAAATGATATGTATACATTTGCCATTTCAGGTACATTTCCAGCAACTTGTTTAACAGTAATTTGGCTTTTCCACGCATTTAAACCAAAAATGTCAATTTCGCCTTGAGTTGGTTTTAACACTCCTGTCATCATCCGAATTGTAGTAGTTTTTCCTGCACCGTTTGGACCTAAAAATCCAAATATTTCTCCCTTTTTCACTTCAAAACTAATATTTTCGACAGCATGGATCATACTTTTTTGAGGACCATTTGGCCCCAATTTCCTATGCTTTACCCTTTTGGGGGGTTCAAAATGTTTAGATAAATTATTTACAACAATAGCGCTCAACTTTACACCTCTTTGGAAAAAAATTATTTGTCTTCTTCTTCTAATTGAATATGCTTAAATAATTCATTAATTGGTTGATCCCCATGACATTTAATTATTTGATTTAAAGTACATCCTTGGGGATGTTTTTCTTTTATTTCTGGTTTGTTACAAGCACATTCTTCTGTTTCTTTAATTTTCATTTTTTATTTTCCTTGTATAATCAATAACTAATATAATATTTTTTTTAATTAATTAAATGATAGGTTTAACTAATCAAACCATATATTTAAATATTTCTAAATTCTTTATATTATAAGAATTTGAAGGTTTAAGGATATGACTAAAGAAATTGATCTTGAAAATATTGGTACGTATATAAAAGCCCTCCATTGTCAAATTCGGTGGGTTTTAATTGATATCTTAAGAGATGGGCCAAAATCTTCTGACGAGATCTTTAATCACCTTAAAATTGCTAATAATAATGTGGATAAGAATAACCAGTGTCATGGAATGTGTGGTAAAGGAGATTTTAAGGATTTAAAGAAACCGTCACTATATTATCATCTTAGAGAATTAGAAAGTGTAGGGATAATAAAAGCTGACTATAAACCGAGTGAAAGTAAAAGAGCCCCTGAAAAAGTTTGGAAGCTTAATATGGAAAAATTAACAATCAATTTAAAATAATTTTAAACAATGAGTGATCCAGTGGAAGAGATTCTAACCATTATATCTGAAAAAGCACAGCTAGCTGAAGGTAGTGAAGGTGTTCGCTCAATTCTATTGACCATGTACCGTTTTCCATCTTTGAAGAACAAAAAAGTTGCCCAAAAAACAGGAATTGCAATTCCCTCGCTTGCTGCCGTTAGAGGTGAATTAGTCAAGGCAGGAATTATTGAAAAAAAAAATTTTCTCGGAGATATTGGTAGAAGTTGGGTAGAGAAAAACCTTAAATTAAAATTTGATTATGATCCTCTTCCTGGAACTTTCATTAACGTAATAAAGGACCTACCAGAAGAATTCACATACTTGAACGATCTTAAAGACTTGCTTAATAAAAGGCCAGATCCAGAATTTTCTCTTGATCAATCTCATGCTGATTTCTCAACCATAGTAAAGAAAGTTCTTTATTTATTGAAAAAAGGAGATATTGAAGGGAGAAAAATAATATTTCTAGGTGATGATGACGTAATCTCCTTAGCTTTAGGCCTTACAAAACTAGCTGATGAAATAACTGTGATTGATATTGATAATAGAGTTTTAAAATTTATTTCTCAGACAGCAGAGAATCTCAATTTTAAGAATTTTCATGTTATAACACATGATTTAAGAAAATCATGCTCAAATATAATTATGAATAAATATGATGTAGTTGTAATGGATCCACCTTATACTATTGAAGGTTTAAGATTATTCTTAAAAAGAGCTAGGCAGGTAATAAAGTCAAATTTGAAAATCAATAATAAAACATACCCTATTGTCGGAAAAAAGTGCCTTCTTAGTTTTGGAAATAAACCACCAGACCAAATGCAGAAATTGCAGTTAGCAATATTGGATCATGGATTTATAATTAACGAGATGTTACCTGATTTTAATCATTACAAAGGTGCTAGTATAATTGGGAAATTCAGTCATCTTTATTACCTACAATCAGTACTAAATCCAAATGATAAATATAATCTTAGCTTTTCTTCTCAACCTATATACACTTCTGAAGTAAAATCTTTAATTGATTATTCATTTCGACCAGTTGGATTTCATTTTGTTGGTGAATTGCACTTTAAAAATCAAGATTTTTTATTTGAAAATGAAAAATTACACAAGATTTTTATAGACTCCCTTATGCATGCAGATTTAACTATTCTCGATGTTTTTCATCATAATTACCATCCATATGGATATAGTGTTATTGCTATATTAAAAACTAGTCATGCTGCACTTCATACATGGCCAGAGCATGGATATATTAGTATTGATATCTTTATTTGTGAAGGATATGAAAAAGGATTAAGTGTAATAAAATTTTTGAAAGAAAAACTAGTTCCATTAGAATCTAAATTTTACTATGCTGAACGTGGAAAAAAAAAAATAATGGAATACAAACCACTTGAAAGCAACTAAATGTTTATGTTTCACTTTTTTTTAATTTAAGACATATAACTCCAAGATATATTCCAAAAGCCCAACCTCCAAATAGAACCATCCATTCTAACAAGGTTATTACTAATAATTCAAATCTTAAAACCCAACTTAACATAAATATAATACTTAAGGCAGCTAATAGAAATCCTGGAATACAATGAATATTACTGATCCTCTCTGTAAACGTTATTAAAATTCCGTAAATAACATTAGAAAGCATCCCAAAGAAAAATGTAATTATAGCAACTACGATATGAGGGCCTAGCATTGTGTCTTCAGGAAATAGAGCTACAAAAAACGTTGCTAATGAAGAAATAATATTTACTAATACCCAAAGCCACACAATCCATTTTTGTTTTATATTATTATTTATAAATAAGAACGCTAAAAACAAAGTTCCAAAGGGAGATACAATACTATTTAATATCAGGCCTATGTTAAATGCGATAAATGCATTATTCGGGGCACTTATTGCTCCCAGATCGCTCACAAAATTCGTTAAAATACTGTAAGATGCGCCACTAGCTGTGTATAAGGCAACAGAAGTTATAATAGTAATAATACTAATACTGACCCCAATAAAATAGAATAAACTCCCGTTTATATCTCGAAACATTTTGTTAATTAACTCCATTTCAAATCATCATTTAAAATAATGATATCATAAAAAAAGTGATACCCTTGTATACTCTATATATCTCACTATAAAAACATTGAATTAAGTTTATATAAGACGGTTGTATCTTTATGTTTAACCTTTATTTATCTTTAAAAATCAAAAGGTGGAATTAAATATGAGTGAAACAAAAAAAAAAGATTCAAATGAATTATTGAACTTCTTGATGATAATCATTGGTGGTCTTTTTATATTTAAAGCTATTACTGAATTCTTAGCTTGGGCAAATATTATCCCCCTCCCATCATGGTTGACTCTAGGGGACGAAGCGCTATCTATGTTTGGAGGACAAGGCATAATTTCAGTACTTTTAGGTTTCTGGTGTCTCGTATCAGGTATAGGTATGTTTAGAGAAGAAGAGTATGCAATGGGAATAGGACTAGTAGTCCTAAGTATAATGGCAGCGGTCGGAATTACTGCAATTATTGGATGGATAGCTTCTCCCGGTTCATTTGATGCAGCATACTGGCCAAATTATATCACAATTGCAGCAACAGCAATAGGTATATTAGGTTTTATCTGGTTAATCTTTACCTACAAGAGATATGACTAATTTAAATTTATTTCCAAAACTCTAATAATAAATTTCTTTTTTTTAATTATTTTAAAACAAATTGATATTATGAATCAAATTGAAATCGAGAATAATTTATAATAACTAAATAGTACATAGAAATTCATAACTACAAAAATTGTGTGAAAGATATGCAATTATCAGAATTTCTTAAAAAAATTGATTGGTTAGAGACTCACCATCAATATGGAAGTGCTTGCATTAGAATTAATAGTGGAATTACCTTATACTTTGATCCTGTTAATCTATCAGAAGAACATATAGCACATAAGGCAGATGTTATCCTATTAACGCATTCACATGATGATCATTTTTCTGTTGAGACCATAGAGAAACTTGCAAAACCAACAACAATTATCATTTGCCCCGTTGATTGTGAAGAATCACTCTTACAGGATCACTTTGATTTTAATCTTTACGTTTTAAAACCTGACGAAACTGTTAAATTAAATCAGGTCAAAATAAAAGCAATTCCAGCATACTCAACTTCTGCACATCCGAATTCTGAAGGTTGGTTGGGATATGTTATTGACATTCTTAATTTTCGAATATATCATTCAGGAGATTCAGGTTTTATTCTGGAGATGGAAGATTTAAAAAATATTGATATTGCTTTTCTAACGATTAGAGAACCCTACATGATGAGTCCAGAAGAAATTATTCGAGCAATAAAAGCATTCAAACCTAAAATCGCAATACCTATCCATTGGATAGAGGAAGAGAAAGAAGATATTGATTATGTTATAAAAAATACACCAGAATCTACAGAAATAGTAATTCTTGAAACAAAATAAAATTTTTAAAATAAAATATTATTAACCATTCAAAATATTTGTTATTTCCTTTTTAGTTTTGTGTTTATAGAGAGAGATATTACCATCACATATTATTTTTCTAACTTTTAAACAATTGTAACAAGAATTGGGCTAATAAAATAATATAAAAACTTATAGATATAATTCTTATTATTAGAATGTTAATTTAAAGGTATTAAAAAAATGGGTCGTAAAAAGGCAGATTGGACACCTTCCAATAATTATTGTGTAACTTGTGGAAGATATACGAATGATAGGAAATTTCCAAGTGAAAACTATTCGAATATGTTTTTTTCATGTAATAATTGTAAAAAAGTCTGGTGTGGTTCTTGTATGGGACAAGTTAGTAATTTAGGGCCTAGTAAAGCATTCAGAATGGGCAAAAAAGGACAAGTTACTTGCCCTGATTGTAATCAAACAGTTATTATGACTAAATTACCTAAAAATTTACCTTTTACTCAACAAAAAAAACCTGGAGGAGATCAACCAGTAAATACTAAAGTATCACTTAGTGGGAATTATTGTAAGTTTTGCGGAGAATCTATACCAAAAAATGCGATTTTTTGCCAAATTTGTGGTGCTAAACAAGAATAAATTTATTAAAGCTTTTTATATAAACATTGATTTATCTTTCAATAACATAATAAGGTAATATTAAATAATATTTGAAAAAACTATATTTTAAGAGTATTATGTTATGAAAGATCTATTTCTTGGATTAGATTGTTCTACTCAGAGTCTAACTGGATTAGTAATCGATTTCAAATCAAATAAAGTAATTTATCGGTATAGTGTAAATTATGATAAGGAATTACCTCATTATCAAACCAAAAATGGAGTTATTTATTTAAATAATAATACTATCATACATTCTTATCCACTTATGTGGATAGAAGCATTAGAATTATTATTTGCAAAATTTAGTAGTGATAGTCTTCCACTTTTTGAAATTAAGGCAATTTCAGGTTCTGCACAACAACATGCTACAGTATATTTAAACAATAAACTTGAAACAGTTCTTCTTAATTTGGATATAAAAAAATCTCTTATATCCCAAATAGAACCTACATTATCCCAACAGACAAGTCCTATATGGATGGATTCAAGCACTTTTAAACAATGTGAAGAAATTCGTAATAACTTAGGTGGTTTAAAATCATCTGTCTCCATGTTGGGGTCAGATATCATAGAACGTTTCTCTGGACCTCAAATAAGAAAATTTTATCAAGAGAATCCTGAAGATTATAATAATATTTCAATTATTCATTTAGTAAGCTCATTCTTAGCTTCAATATTATTAGGAAAAAACGCGCCTATTGATTATGGAGATGGAGCGGGAATGAATTTAATGAATATTAGGACAAAAGAATGGGATGATCTTGCTTTGAAAGCAACTGCTCCTAACTTGAAAAATAAATTACCTTCGCTTATGCCGTCTCAATCTATCATTGGGAAGCTGTCTTCATATTTTGTAGAAAAATTTGGTTTTAATCCAGATACAAATCTTATAGTTTGGTCTGGGGATAATCCAAATAGTCTTATTGGCGTAGGATTAACTGAGAAAGGGAAAGCAGCAATAAGTTTAGGTACAAGTGATACGTATTTTAGTTATCTTAAAGATTTGTACCTTGACTTTAAAGGAGAGGGACATGTGTTTGGGGCACCAACTGGGGATTATATGAGTTTAATTTGTTATAAAAACGGGTCTTTAGCGAGAGAAAGAATAAAAGACAAATTTAATTTAAATTGGGAAGAATTTTCAAAATTTTTGAATAAATCCCCTCCAGGAAATAATGGAAAAATAATGTTACCTTACTTTTTCCCTGAAATAGTTCCGCATGTATTAAACCCAAAGGTTTATCGATTTGGTTTTGATGAAAATGATATATGCGGGAATATAAGGGGAATTATTGAAGCTCAATTCTTAAGTATGAGACTCCATTCAAAATGGATCGGTGAAAAACCCAAAATAATTTATTCTACGGGCGGAGCTTCTGCAAATAAAGAAATACTCCAATTGTTAGCAAACATATTTAATACTAATGTACTCATGTTTGAGATTACTGATTCAGCAGCTTTAGGTGCTGCACTTAGAGCAGCAAAAACATATTATGATAATTCATATGAAAAAAAAAGTTGGAATGAAATAATAGATAAATTTCTAAATTTAAACAATTACATGATAATTGAACCAGAATCTAAATATATTGAATTATATGATGATTTGCTTTTACTTTATGAAAAATTTGAAAATTTTGCTCTTCAAGATGGAGAAAATCCTGAACTTTCACGCTTGGAATTTATCAAAAAACATTATTAGTCTCTTTATTAAAATATAAACGATTCAGTAATAAATCACCATTCACTATCCAATTCAATCATTTTATAAAATGAAATAACTATGGCAATAAAAACTGGAGATATTATTAAAGTAGAATATATTGGTACTTTTGAGGATGGTACAGTTTTCGATAGTACAGAGTTAAATGGGGGTATTCCCTTAAAATTTGAAGTTGGAGCTGGTCAAATTATTCCGGGATTTGATAACTCGGTATTAGGGAAATCTGTGGGAGATAAATATGATATCAGATTAGTGCCTTCTGAAGCATATGGTGATTATAAGGAAGGAATGACACAATCTATTTCAAAAGATCAATTTCCTGCAGAACAAGAACCAGAACCAGGATTAATGATTTTACTACTTGGTCCACAAGGTCAACCAGTCCCTGCAACAATAAAAGAAGTTAATGATGATATAGTTACTATTGATTTGAATCATCCTATGGCAGGTAAAGTATTAAACTTTAATATTAAGATAATTGAGACGGATTGTGAACCTGATCCGCCTCACACATGTGGTTGTGGGCATGATCACGACCATGACCATAATCACCATCACTAATTCTCTAATCAATAATTTATTAATTTTATCATCTTTTTTTCTAATTTACGTATTACACGGACAGAATTTCTTATTCTAAATAAATTAAAATTGTAAAACTCATTTTACCAACCATTAACAGAGGAGAAAATAGTAATTATCTAAAGATGCTGAATAGGAAAAAAGTAAAGCCAGAAATCTCTTTCAATAGAATTTTCTGGCCCCTTTATATATTAAATGGATTTCAAAGCATAGCATATGGGGCAATGATAGTTCTTGTAGTTCCCCTTGCTCAAATCATTTGGCCAGGTGACCCTGCTGATGTCCATGCGTTAGAAATGGGACTTTTATATACAACATTAGCATGGAGCGGATCACTTGGAGGATTATTTTTCGGTAGATTGATTGATAAATATTCTCGAAAGAAAATTATTATTGTTATATCTCTATTCAGAGGATTTTCAATGTTAATTTTAGGTTTTGCAGTTAGAGGTGGTGGATTTGGTACATGGCTTTATTTTTTAATTCTAATATTGATTTTTGGCTTTTTTGCTGGAGGATCATGGCCAGCAATAAATTCATTATCCAATGATATAGTACCTCCAAATTTTCGTTCTCGATTCTTTGGAGTTTATCAGATAGTACTGAATACAGCAAATATACTAGGTTGGTTGTTAGCATCATTATTAGTACAAATAACTCTTTGGAGATTCTTTTTCTGGGGTATTGGAATATTCATCCTTCTTAGTGGTTTAATTTTTGCTATACAGAATAAAGAACCGAAAAGAGGCGCTCAGCAAGAAGAGTTATATCACATACTCAAAGATGACTCTATTACGTATGATTTCCAATTAGACCTAAAAATGATGAGGAAGACCATGCTTAGTAAGACTAATTTAGTAGCTTTTATTGAAGGAATATTTACTTGTATTCTAATGAGCAGTCTTAATTTCTTAATTTTAAACTATGTTCAAAATCCACCATACAATTTAGCACCTCTTTCTATTGGCGTTTTTATGGTAATTTTTGGATTAACAGGGGGATTAGTTGGCCAGATTTTTTTATCTAGAGTCAGCGATAAAATCGCAGTTAAAAATCCTGTAAGAAGATTACCTATTATTGTTATTGCTATAGTTGGAGGATTGGTTACATTTGCTCTTTTCTTTTTTTTCCCGTGGGTTCCTCTAACACCAGAAGAGGGTATGAATATTGCCTATATTATGACTATTCCAACTATGTGGGTAATGGGTTTATTATTCTTCACATCAAGAAGTATTTTTTCACTTTATGTAGTGAACCAAAGTCCAGTAATTCAACAGATCAATTTACCAGAAGCACAAGGTCAAGTTGTGTCTTGGAATCAATTTTTAGAACAATTTGGAAGAGGAATTGGGTATTCATTATGTGGTATTTTATTAGCTTTCACTAGTGCCAATTATCAAATAACTGTTTTAATAGTCTGTCTTTGCATTTTTCCTGGAGTGATACTGTGGATTCTTGCGATGAGATGGTTTCCAAAAGATCAAGAAAATATAAAATTAATTCTATCAGAGAGAGCAAAGATTCTAAATTCTAGAAAAGAAGATTAAAACGTTAATTTCGAATATTCTGTTAAACATGGTGGTCCAATAGTTAAATATAAAGTGGGAGGAGTATTCAGTGAAATGATAACTGATGAATAAGTATAACCTGAATTTGGTTGATTATTATGATGAACACATATAGGACCAATATGAGAACGAAGAATATTTTTAATTGTATCAATTGAAACTTTTTTCGATAAGTCTTTTAATCGAGCCTTAAGATAATCTAATCTAGTGTTTGACGTGCTTGGACTTGTTAGTTCTACAGCAGGAGTTATTTTATCATCATTTATAAGAGGGTGATTCGTGTGATAAATCCTCTGGGCACCTTTAAATGGTTCAAATTGAGCAATTTTGTTTGCGGAGCATTCATAACAAACAATTCGATTCTTTCCCCCTATTATATAGTTCTGTGCTGAAGCATGATGAATATTTTTTAAGAAATGCTCGGCTTCTTTAAGATTTGACTTTTCTAAGACAGACCGGATTATATAAGTAAAAGGTAAACCATTAGGAGAATTATTTAAATAACTGCTCAATGAATTGCAACAGATAGCTACAGACTGGTTATTTACTCCAAATTCTCCCAAAAACCCCGCATGGGATAATACGTATGATTCTAATGATGATTCTTCATTTTTTATGTGGAAAAGTACTTCTAATCCTTCAAAAATATTAGGTAAATCTAAATTTTGAGCAATTAGTACTGGTTGATCTCCTGATTTAAAGCAACCAAGAGAAGAACATCTTTCAAAACTGGAGTGATTTTGGAAAAACCACCACCCCTCATCGTGAGCTACCATCTGCATGGCAAAGATTTCATTAAATTCAACACCAACTCCCTCTGCTATACCCTCAATTTCCTCTATAAGATGCGGACTCCATTTTTTCACTGCTGCTAAGAAGTTGGTGTTTGATAAGAAGTAATTAATTAACTGTTCAGGATTTTTTTTATAATTTATCTGCAGTGAATATTTATATCTTTCAATAATCTCTATTATCTCAAATTTAAGCGTTTCTCCATGAAGGTAACCTCTTTCATTAGGCGAACCCTCAAGATTTATAACTCTAATTTTTGATAGATCTTTTATTATTTTCATTTAAATTAATTACTACTCAACTAATTAATATTCAAATTGAATATATTTGGATATATATATTTCTATAGAGATTCTAATAAATAATAGCATAATGCTTAAAAATATTAAAATAAAAATTATTATAACAAATTCATTAAAAAAAAATTTAGAAGTGAAATTCACAAATGAATGAGTTTTTGATCAGTTTCATAATTTTTGGGATATTATTAACTTGGTGCTTAATCTTTAGATATAGTGAAAACGGAAAAGTGGAAGGAGAACCTCTGGGTATGCCACGAGGAACGGTTAGAGCTTTGATTACTCTTTTACTTGTAGCTTTCCCTTTTGGATATTTAATATCTGGGGAAGATATACCTGGGATAGTAATAAATATCATCTTTGTTGCAGTTGCTTTCTATTTTGAGGCTAGAAGAAGCGAGCGAGAAAAATTAATAACAATTGTTAATGAGATTAAGCGAACTGATTTAATGGAAGTGGAAAGAAAGAAGGAGAAAAAACCACTTTACCTCCCAAAGTTTTCAGTTAGAATCCTTATGACCATAATGATAATAAGTTTCCTCACAATTAACTGGTACGGAGGTAATATAATTACATTTGTAAATACTAATACACTAGTTGATTTGATGATTATTATTGCTATATTCTTCGCAGGTAATGTTTTTAGATCGATTTTTAAAGCGAGAGAAAGGAGAAGATTCCAAGAAGAGATTGCAAATATGGATGCTTCATTTAGTGAAGCTCAAATTATTGAAAAATTAATGTTAAAGCCTAATTGGTGGAATCGAACCGGAAAAAATATACTTTCAATAATAATGCTAATTATAGTCATTGTAGCATTGATTTTTTATTCATATAATTTTGATTATACTCTAGTGATCCTCGTAGGTGAAAGTCAAATTACTGTTGTAGGAATCTTATTATTACTCGTTAACGCGTATTATGGTTTCAGAGAATAAATTTTTTTTTTACCTTTTTTTTTAAGGGAGAAATATGTCTAATGTGAAAAAAGAAAAAAATAATTACTCTGCTAATTAAACTATATTAAGGTGAGAAAAATGATAAACGAAAGCAAAATTAAAGATGATGAAATTTATAGAAAATTGCAGGAACATCTTGATGAAATGCCAATTGGTTTCCCTCGGGCAGAGTCTGGCTCGGATATACGATTATTAAAACTTCTCTTTACTCCTGAAGAAGCAAAAATAGCTACATATCTAAAATTTGCTTGGGTCAGAGATTTTGAGCCACTAGATAAGATTTATAAACGAATTGAGCATACAGGGATTTCGTTAACAGAATTAGAAACACAATTAGATGAAATGGCAAAAAAAGGTTCAATTACGTATAAAAAAGAAGGGAATAAAAAATTTTATGGTAATACAGCATTAATAATAGGAATTTATGAAAATCAAGTAGATAAACTTACGAAAGAATTTTTAGATGCGTTTCATGAATATTTAAATGAAATTTGGGGCGAAAAAGCTAACCCTACACAATACAATCAAATCCGTATTATACCTGTTGATATAGATGTGGTTCCAGAGAATTTTATAGCCCCTTTTGACAATGTAAGAAAAGCCATAGAAGAAAGTCAAGGACCGTTTGTGAAAGTCAATTGTATTTGTCGTCAAGAGATGGAATTCCTAGGAGAACCATGTAAAATGACTAATCATAAAGATAATTGTCTAGTAATTGGAGATATTGCTCAAGGCGCTATTGATCTAAACTGGGGTACGCAAATTACTAAAGAAGAAGCTCTTAACTTACTACGCCAAAATCAAGAAGAGGGTCTGATTTTTCGACCAAATAATGCTCAAACTTTTGATTTTATATGCAGTTGTTGCTATTGTTGTGATGGAGGTATTGGTAACCTATTAAAGGTACCAGATCCATATAATTATGCAATTTCAAATTACTATGCTGAAATAGATCCTGAATTATGTACTGGATGTGGGACATGCATAGATCGCTGCCAAATGAATGCTATTACTCAATTAGACGATGTCTCCTCAATTGAAAAAATGAGATGCATAGGTTGTGGAAATTGTATTGCCAAATGCCCTTCTGAAGCCATTATGCTCCGAAAAAAAGAAAAACAATATATTCCTCCTCAAACTATGGATGAACTTTATGATAAAATTCTTGAGGAAAGGTTAAAATTAAAAGAACAAGGATAAACTAAAATTATTGTTTAGATCGTATTGCTTTTCGGATAAACAGTCGTAAACTCTTTCCTTTTTCCCAATACCATTCGAATAATTCTTTAGTCCATTTTATAAAACTCTTATGATTATCTATTAAACATTGACTATAATCAATCTCACCATCTCTACTCAAGAAAAGTAATGCACCTTTATCAGAAACAATTAAAGAGATTTTAATTTCTTCAAGAATTCTTATGTTTTCTAGCATTTCCTGGAAAAATATTTGTGGATTTCTAAACAATTTGGACCAACCATCTGGAATATTATAAGATTTTAATAAATTTCTATCTACTAATGCTCTAATCTTAATTGGATTTTCTCTCTTTTTATTCTCAACTTCTTTTAATAAAGATTTTTGATATTGGTCGGTAATAGCATAAAGAAATTCTTCAGAATCTTTCACCAGATTTTCAAAAATTTCCATATTCTCCATAGTTTTATGGCCAAATTCAACTTCTTTAAGTTTTCCTAATTGAAATATTAGATGTACAGGAATGGAGGTGATTTCATGACTATTAAAAAAATCTCTATGATTTAATGAAACTTCAAAAATATCCATCATCCTTAAGAATATTTTACCTATATTGGTTATATGATATTTATTGTTTACATCTTTAGTGACAAGATCCTTCTCACTTAATCTTTTTAAATGACGAGAGATTTCCGATCCGGGGATTTCTAACTCAGTTTGAAGATCTGTATGTCTTTTCTCTTCATCATATAGACATTTTAAGACTTTAAACCTTTCTTTATGGGAAAATTCAAATAGTAAATCATTTAAATCCAATATTACTCAACTTGATAATTTTTCATTTTCTATATTACCAAACGATTTCTCAAATAAAAATTTAAATTGATTTAAATAATTTAGAAAAAATTAAACTCAATTTAAAAATCTTTAAAATAGTTATAGGGTTCATTTTTTAATTTTCTGTGGATATATGAACAAAAGAATATATTTAAAAAAATATAATGTTCAAATCTCAAACGAAATCTAATTTGAACATAAACTAAAGACTTTAGAATAAAGAAAATTGGCGAGTAAATATGTATGAAGAATTAGAATTAAGAGCGTTGAAATTATTAGCAAAAAATTTCGAGTATAACCAAGCATTACATATGGAGGCTGATTTAATGGCGGGATTACTTGGTGTAAAGAAAAAAGATATCCAACCAGTACTTCGGGCATTAGGTGATGCAAATCTTGCTAATCTTTATGTGGAAGGAGATAAAATAAAACTAGCAAAAATATCATGGCAAGGACTAAATGAAATAGGTGACGTTGATTTAAAATTTGGTATGGGAAAAGATGTTTATAAGAACTATAATGCGGAGGGGTATCGATAAATGCCTTTTGATTATATGCCATGGTGGGATAAAGAGACAAAAGAATTTGCAGACGAAGTCGAGAATTTCTGTGATACTGAATTAGTACCACGAACAACAAAGCTTTTAGAGCAGAATAAGGATCCCATGGAAATTCAATGGAGCGCATCAAAGCTTTGTGTAGAAAAAGGTTTTCATCCTCTTATGGTTCTTGCTGAAGAAGAATATGGCGGCAGAGATAAAGGATATGCAGGGTATACAATCTTAAATGAGGAGATTGGACGATCAAACTTAAATGTGAATCCATTATTAACAAGTGTATTTGGAGCAGGTCCAGTGCATTTGTTTGGGACTAAAGCCCAGAAGAAGAAATTCTTGGAGCCGATTGTAAAAGGAGAAAAATGGGCTTCTATTACAGTGACAGAACCAGATGTAGGAAATGATGCTGCTGGTGTTCAGCTTCATGCTGAAGAAGATGGTGATGAATGGGTGTTAAATGGCTGGAAACGTTTCATCACTCTTGGAGCCATTTCTGATTATCATATGCTTTATGCAAATTCAGATCCCGAAATGAAACGGGTATACCGACATCTAACTGCATTTTTAGTACCAACAGAAACGCCTGGAATAACAGTTGAAAAGATCAATGAATTAATAGGAGATGTTGAAATGGCAAATTCTGTGATAAGATACAGAAACGTTAGAGTTCCAAAAGAAAATATGATATTAGATCCTGGTGACGGATGGACTGTCATGACCTCAGCCTTAAATATTGAAAGATTAGGAATTGCTAGTGTAGTAGGTTCATCAAAGAATTTAATTGAAACAGCACGGGCTTATGGACGAAGAAGGGTTCAATTTGGAAGCCCTATATCGCGATATAATGGAGTTCAATTAAGAATGGCTAATATCAGTATGAAGATGCATCTGATAAGGGTTTACATCTACTATCTAGCACATTTACTCGATACTGGTGAAGCTGATATGTTTACTTTTGCGTTAAAATCATCAACAGCAAAAATATTTGGAACTCAATCTTTAACAGAAATGGCTTTAGACGCACTTTATATTGTTGGTGGTGATGGATATCTTCAAGAAACTGGTATTGGTGGAATATTAAAAAATGCTGCTTTAATGCAAATTGCTGGGGGTTCAAATGATATTCTCAAGTTATTTATCGGCAGACAAGAGTTTAAACAAGATGTAGATGAACGTATGTTAACTCCCTCAGTAAGAGGTCCAACAAAAGAAGAAGCTGACAAATTATAATAAAATTAGGAGGTATAGATAAATGGCAAAATATAATGAGGTAAAATTTGAAGTAAAGGATGAGATTGGAATAATTACTATAGACAGACCTGAAAGAAGAAACGCATTATGTAGAGAAGTTTGGGCAAGCATAGGGCAAATTTTATCAGATACTTGGGATGATATAAATGTTAGAGTAATTATTCTTACAGGAAATGATGAAGAATATAAAGGTGGGCACGCATTTTCAGCAGGACTTGATATTAAAGAAATGTCCACAACTGGTTTTAAGAATCTTGGAGATTTTCTTGGAATTTTGCTTGATCCTTGTGAATTAATGGCGCGATATCCAAAACCAATAATTGCTGCGATAAATGGTTATGCTTATGCAGGGGGACTTGAACTTACATTATGGTGTGATTGTACGATTGCAGCTGATGATGCAAAAATGGGGTTCTGGGAGAACAGAAGAGGTTTAGCGAGCGGTGTTGCCTTCTTATTGCTACCTGAATTAATTGGAATGCGTCATACTAAAGAATTATTACTAACAGGCAAAATTATAAACGCTGAGGAAGCCTATAGAATGGGTTTAGTAAACCAAGTTGTACCTCACAATGATTTAATGAACGCTGCAATGGAAATGGCATCAGAAATGAAAAAAGTCGCCCCAATCAGCCACAAATGGACAAAAAAATGGTTCCAGCAAGGATATCATTATACACGAACCAGAGCTATTGGGAGTTTATGGGAACCATTCCAAGAATTATTCCATAGTGAAGACGTTATAGAAGGATTTACTGCTTTCATGGAGGGAAATAGAGAACCAAAATGGAAGGGAAAATAATTATTTTTTTTCAATTAAAATTATTAATTAAGAGGTTATAATATGGCAAATGAAGAATTAGTAGAAGGAATTAAAAAAATGGTAAGTAAATTGGACGACCCTGCTTATGCCGAAAGATTCCAGAACTTTGATAAAAAATTACAGTTTAACTTTACCGACACAGATAATTATTATCTCGTTTTTAAGGACGCTAAATGTGAAATTTTTGATGGTGAAGTCGAAGAACCGGATATAACGATTACAACTACAAGTGATGTAATTATTGATATTATGGACGGAGAATTAAGTCCAACAAAAGCGTTTATGGGCGGTAAACTTAAAGCAAAAGGTCCAATGAAAGACATGCTAAAAATGCAAATGTTAATGAAATAATTAATTCAAATGTTAAATTTTTAATTTTTTTTAATAGGTTTTTGATAAATATAAGAAAAACAAAACGATTTGGTGAGATATGAGATGGGATTTAAATATCTCTTATTTGAAATAAAAAATAATGTTGCTATTATTACATTCAATAGAGAATATAAATTGAATGCTATAAATGGCAAGATGTTTGATGA
>JBHLLI010000091.1:0-16582 GCA_048885765.1 Candidatus Hermodarchaeota archaeon | reverse complement strand
TTAGGTTTTCCACGATATCCATCCAATATCGGAAAACCTTTGATTTCATGAATCATCTCCTTAGCATCGTATTCTGTAATTGGAGCTATTCTAAAACTTACATCTTCTAAGAGTTCAACTAAGATACCACCAATTCCAAACATTAAAGCAGGACCAAATTGCGGGTCTGTAGTCATACCAATAATAAGTTCTGTAATAGGTTCATCCTCCATTTTTTGTACTGAGACTTTTTTCTCTGTCTGGGAGGGAATTTTCATTAGTTCGCTATACGCTTTATCAACATCTTCCCTTGATTTTAAATTTAACTTTACTGCACCTGTATCAGATTTATGAACAATATCTTCCGCCATAAGTTTCAATACTACCGGGAATCCTATATCTTCGGCAGCAGAGATTGTCTCTTCTTTAGATGCAGTTAATTTTTGAGCAGGAACCGGTATTCCAATTTCTCTAAGTAGCTCTTTAGATTCAAATTCAGTTAAAACCAATTGATTTGTCTCAGTCTTATTTTTCAAAACTTCTGCTATATTCATTTTAATAATCCCGTTTTAGGATATTGAACTATTCAATTCTAATTATTAATTTAAATTATAAAAAAAATATAAAATTAATTAAAAACAATTAATGAATTAGCTTAGTATTGAAGAGAATGTGCATTAAATAAAATATATAAAATTTATGAATAAAAGAAATAAATTTTAAGATTTTCTCAGAATGGTCATCCCTCTCCTCTTACGAATTCGCCACTTTCTAATCTCATCAACTACAGAAACGCTAAAAGCAGCAATGAAAAGAGTTATCCAGTAATAAGGATGGAGTAATGGAACAACATGAAATGCAATTCCCATAGGTGTAAAAGTTATAAGCAATTGCAACCCTAAAGAAAGTCCAGTTGCCCAAAATAAGTGTTTATTTGGAAACAAATAAAATGGTTTGATGTTAGAAGTACATGTGTAAACAAACATTAATTCGCAAATTACTAGATTTGTAAATATTATAGTTTGCGCTAATGCAATTGTATACTCTTGTACAGAATAAGTTATGCCAAATATGGTTGCTCCACTAACAAGTGCGGGGTCAATTCCGGTAGTAGTCCAAACAGGAATTAACACACTCCATAGTAGTATATAAAGAGTTACATCTGTAATTGAAGTGTAAATTCCAAGTAGTAAGACAGGACCCTTAATCTCAGGTAATAATGTAAATCCCTGTCTGGGTTTATCCTTCATTACATCGGGATCTGTGGGCGTTAAGCCAAGTACCATTGCAGGAATTCCATCTGTAGCTATATTGAGCCACAAAATCTGGATTGGGGCAACTGGAATAGCTAAAAACGTTAATGTTGTAAGTGGTATTTTCATTAAAATATATGCTATCAGAATTAGAAATATCTCATCAAAATTTGTACTTAACATGTATCTGAAAAATCCTTTAGTAGTTTCGAATATTCCGCGCCCTTCTTCTATAGCATTTACAATCGTTGCATAGTTATCATCTATCAATATCATTTCTGATGCTTCTTGTGTCACTTCAGTTCCTTTTAAACCCATCGCTACACCTACATGTGCTCCTTTTACAGCGGGGGCATCATTTACACCATCTCCCGTCATTGAAACTACTAAATCCAATTCCTTCAACCTACGTAAAATTCGAAGCTTATGCTCTGATGTAACTCTCGCAAAGATATCTACAGTTTTAACTCTTTCCCGGAGTTCATCATCATTCATTTCTTCTAATTCTATACCAGTAATAGCTTCACTTGATTCCGTCAATCCAATTTCATGAGCAATTGCAATAGCAGTTATCTTATGGTCTCCTGTTATCATAATTGTTCTGATTCCTGCCATCCTAGCTTCTTCAATTGCATCTTTAACTTCATCTCGAGCGGGATCAATTATCCCTGCTAAACCAAGATATATATAATCTTGTTCTATGTCCTCCTCTGTAAAATTCTCATTTAAGGATTTATATGCGATACCAAGAACTCTCAATGCATTCTTCGCAAATTCTTCATTCTTACTTAATATAGTTTCTTTAACTTCGCTTATTGGTTTCTCTTGTCCATCAAAAACTGCTTTACTTGCCTTATTCATTAAAATGTCTGGAGCTCCTTTAATCAAAGCATAGTTCTGATTATCAATTTTAGATACAACAGACATCATCTTCCTATCTGAACTAAAGGGGATTTCATATATTTTCTCGGATTCAGTATCTAATTCCATTTTCATTGCTAATACTTTAAGCGAAATTTCTGTTGGATCCCCTACCACATCTGTATCACTTGTTCCATCATTTTTAGGAGAAACATTGGAATTATTACAATACATGCATACATCAAGAAATCTTTTAATGCTATTCTCATAAGTAGCATTCACCTGCTTTCCCTTCTCATCTACAATTTTCCCTTCAATAGCATAGCCAACTCCTTCTACGTTATACTCTTTTCCTCCTAGAAAAATCTTTACAACAGTCATTTCGTTTTTCGTTAATGTACCAGTCTTATCAGAACAAATAACATTAACTCTACCTAATGTTTCTACCGCGGTAAGTTTACGAACCAGCGCATTACGATCAGCCATCTTACGCATTCCCAACGACATCACAACCGTTATTACGACTATTAAGCCTTCGGGAACTGCAGAAACTGCCAAACTTATTGATATTTCAAATGCTTCAATAAGTTCATCAAGATTAAAGGTTGTTGTTAATAAAATTATTAGTTCAATTAGAAAAACTACAGCACAAATGATTATTATGACAACGCCCAAAAGTTTTCCAAATCTATTTACTTCTTTTTGAAATGGACTAAGTTCAATTTCTTCTTCCTGTAAGCTTTCAGCTATTTTACCTATTTCAGTATGCATTCCTGTCCCGATAACTATTCCTTCTCCATTACCTCTAGTAATAATGGTATTCATATAGCCAAGATTAGTTCTATCGGCTAAAATCATTTTTTCTTCAACAGGATTTAACTGTTTTTTAACTGGTTTTGATTCTCCAGTTAAAATCGCCTCATCAACATAAAGCGAGAATTCTTGATAAAGTCTAATATCAGCAGGAAATTTATCTCCCTCTTCAAAAAGCACAATATCTCCAGGAACAACTTCTTCTACCCCAATTTCAATAACTCTTCCATCCCTTCGAACTTTAGCAAAATGTGGTGCAAGTTTTTTTAGGCTTTCTAGCGACTTCTCTGCTTGATACTCTTGGTAAAATCCTAAAACTGCATTAACTATTAAAATTGCAGCAATTACTATAGCATCTGTATATTCTGATGGCCAAGGAATTCCATTATGAATAGATTCATATACTCCAATAGCTATCGAGATTACTATTGCAAACATTAAAAGATAAATCAAAAAATCTTTAAATTGTCCTATAAAAATTTGCCATGCTGTTTTACCTCTTTCCTTAATTAATTCATTTCTCCCATATTTTTCAAGTCTAGCTTGTGCATTGCTTTCAGTTATACCTGTCTCTATTGATGTATTTAATTTATTAGCAACTTCTTCATAATTTATTGAGTGTGCTTGAATGTTATCTAAATCAATCATAATTGTATCAGTTTTTTTATAGTGTTTATATAATATTTTTGAATAATTTTTATTATATTCTAATTATTTAATTAATGAATTTAAATTCAATTATACTAATTAATAAAGATATTATACTTCAAAAACCTATTAGTTTTCAAGATTAAAGGAAAAGCAACTTAATAGAGATTTATAATTTTAATATTTTGTCAGAATATCTAAATATTGTCTCACTTACTCAATTTTAAAGAGTTCATATCACTAATAAATATAAATATAAAATTTATATGTATAATAACTCTAATAAAAGTTAACTTAAGTCTTCAAATTAAAAAAAAAACGTTTATTCTCGATAATTATGAGACCCTCACGAGTTTTTAGAACGGTATTTCGTATCTTCATTTTCTTACTAACTTTATCGGTAACACTTGTCTCTATCCTTGGTTTAATGTCTGCGGTTTTGATCCTTGGAAATCCTAGCAATATAGGAATAGATTCTAGTGAGATGGATATAAATTTTAATCCATCTCCATTAAATATTAACTTTACAATACCTTTCAATTTAACAAATGCAGGATATTTTGATCTAGAAAATCTGGAATTAACAGTAGATCTTGCTATGAATTACACTCATGTTGATTATCCTGCTCCAGGAGTGAATCAATCACGTGTTATAAATATATTTAATAAGACACATAATCTTGGAAACATACCTAAAGGTACAACTGGGAATTATAATATAACTGGGCTATTTAGCGAATTCTATTTCCCACCTTTATTCAACTTCACTTTAGATGTAGATTGGACCATAGGACCTCCCGCAATAATATTTCTTGCTAATTTTACTGTACATTTAGATTACTCAATTGGATTGCATTCACTAACTATAGGTCTTCTAAATTTTCAATTAGGAGGATTTCCATAGAAGGTGTAAAATATGAGTTCATTTAAAAATATGTTAAAAGGGTTTATTTATACAGCAATATATGCTGTAGCAACAATAGTTATTCCTTTAGTTACTTTTTCATGGCTTTATGAGTTAACAGTTCAAGGATTTCCATTAAATTTTGAACAACAGGAATATCAAAGTATTTTATTCTGGGTAACCGCTTTTGGATTGATTATTTGTGGTTGCGCATTTTTTTCACATTCATCACCAAAAAAATCAATCCGGAAAGCTGTGTTTGCTTTGATCCAAGTTATTGTAAATTGTTTGTACCTATGGAGTTATAAATTCTCTGGGGCAACTGATATACAATTTAACATAGTAAATTATGGATATTTTTCTTTAAATATTCAACAAATGGTTTTACTATATATGGGAATATATTTCCTCACAATTGTAATAAAATTGTATGATATCATAGATTTTAGTGTAAATCGAGAGAAAATTCGAGAAGATCGAATAAAAGCATAAAAGGGGTGAAAAAATTGATATTACAAGGGACAGATTTTTTTCAAGTTCTTGCTGATTTAATAGGGGCAGTTTTATCTTTTTTAATGCCAATTGTTGCTCCAATAGGTCAATTTATGGTTGATTGGATAACGGTGGTCATTGGATTTCTACAACAGAACTTAGGAGGGGACCTTACATTATTTATAGTTATTTGTGTAGTTCTAATAGTATGCGGTATGATTGTCAATATCATTTGGCCAGGAGATCGTCCAGGAAGTATCTTTTCAAAAGAAAAAGTAGAAGATTTTGAAGATAAAATTGAATTACGCGAAGGAAAGGATATTATAGATGAAGTTAGGCGATGTAAAGACTGCGGTAATCCTATAGGTGATGCTGAAATGTGTTCTTTATGTGGAGCTCGTAACTTATAATTAAAATTTGCTTATTCTTTTATTATTTCTTGATTTTGAATAAAAACTCTGCAACTCTTTTTCCAAGATCTTTAGCTAGTAAACCTCCTAATTCGTCAATCTCATCCTTTCCTAAAAATTCCTTAAGATTATATTTCTGTAGATTAGATATTGGTATATTACCCTCAATTACTGGACTTCCTAAAACGTTTCCAATGACCACCATCCCATGAATAAGTGCAAAATTAATTAAATCGGATATTGCACCTTCACCACTATTTCTTAAGCCGGTTGCGGCCATCGGAGCAAAAATGACATCTTTCAATAAATAATTTTTCATTTTCCAAGGTCTGGAGCGATCTATAAGAACTTTTATTTGAGAACTTACCGATCCAAAATAGTTGGGTGCTGCTATAATTAACGCAGAGGATCCTATAATTATATCCTCTAATTCTTTTGTATCATC
Source organism: Candidatus Hermodarchaeota archaeon (assembly GCA_048885765.1). Classification (GTDB taxonomy): domain Archaea; phylum Asgardarchaeota; class Lokiarchaeia; order Sigyniarchaeales; family SOKP01; genus Loki-b32. Next base: position 10,777 of record JBHLLI010000091.1, on the reverse strand, counting down.
ATTTTCTGCTAATGGACAATCGTTTGGTGGTTTTATGCATTGGTCACAACCATTACAAGGTTTTATTTTATAATCTGTAATAAAAATTTTCTTTATTTCAAATTCTTCATTTATAGATCTTATACCTTCAATTGCTTTATCAATCAAAAAATTACTACTTTTATTTTTTCTTGGTGATCCCACAATTAGAGTTATTTTTGTCATTTTCAAAATTCTCTCTTTTATTAAATTAAGTGTTTTATTAAATGAATAATATTAAATTTAAATTTTGTATCTAGTCTAATTAGGTATAATAATAAGAATATATCATTTAAAAATTAGAGAAAGTATATGGGCGCCAATTATAATCTTGAAAATTTTAAAAATAAAAAGGATCTTATAGAAGAATTAGATTATTATAAATCTCTCATTGTAAAAAAAATAAAAGAGGGAGATTATAATTCCGCTTTAGAAAAGGTAAGATCTGCATTAATATTACTCGAAGAACACCAAGATTCTTTTAGTATTAAAAAACAGCTTCTTGAATTTCAAGAACTAGCATATAGAGTAAGATCAGATTTATTAAATCATAGAATTGTCTATGAACGCCGTTTCAACAATCTTTTGAAAGAAAAGCTCAATGAATCTAATCTTGAAAATTTCTCAAAATTATTAGCAATGTTGAAGAATGATGTAGACCACAATCTAGATAAATACAATTTAGGAGACATTAGTACCAATATTAATAAATATTTTAGATTCATCAAAAAAATGTATGAAATTTTAAGCTGCTATAAAGTTTTAAATTATTATGATGCTTCAGATAAAATATTAGAATTTGTTAAAGAAATCAAATCTGAGAATTTTCCAAACTTGAAAATGATGATATTATTAACTTATCAGAATTTGATTAAGGATCGTTTATTCGAATTTTCAAAAGAATTCGATAAGATCCCAATTTCCACTCTTTCTAAAAAAATGGCTATTAATCAAAACCAACTAATGAATTTCATCAATCTTATAAGAGATCAACCTAGAAGTCCAATAGAGGATTATAGATCCAGAACACAAGAAATTGTATTTAAAAAATCAAGATTTTAATAATAAATCAAAATCAAAGACCTCTATAAAATTCAGGTCTTAAAATATCATTATGAGTTATTCCATAATTAAGAGTATCTAAGATTTTCTCTTTTTCTTTATCCAAAATTCCTTTTATAGGTAAATAATTAGAGGCATGATTACTTCGGAATATGCAATTCGCATTTTTATTTTTAAATTTAATATTACTTATAAAAGATTTTAATTCTTTAAGGATCTCTACTGAATTCATTTCTTGAAAGCTCCCTTTCAACTTTTTTCTGAAAATTTCAGTTCCTGAAGGAATCATCAGAGTAAGGAAAGCAATATACCAAATTCTATCATCGTTAGGACATATTTGATTAACTAAATCAGCAGATTCTATCGCATGTTCTTTTGATAGTTCTGGATTATTCCCTCCGCCAAGACCATTTATAAATGTTGCCGATAGTGTTATTCCTGCCTTCATCAATTTTTTTGCGGCTTCAATGTGATCTGATTTAGTTGCTTGCTTATTTACCATTTTAAGTAGTTTATCAGAACCTGACTCAAATCCAACATAAGCTATTTTGAGCCCTGCCTCAGATAACATTTTTAATTGCTTATCTGATTTTTTAAGTATATCTTTAGAATGAGAATATACACCACACCTTTCTAAAGATGGAAAAAGTCTGAAAGCATACTGTGTTACTTCTAAAAGCTTCTCAGTAGGGGTAACCATAGCGTTTCCATCCAAGAAAAATATTTTTCGCACATTTAATCCATATTTTTTTTTAGCAATGTCCAAATCTTGTTTAACCAGATTTAAATCCCTAATGACAAATTTTTTACCAAGATTCGACACACAAAAATCGCATTTAAATGTACAACCTTCGGTCAATTGAATTAGTAGGGAATATGCTTCGCTTGGTGGGCGAAAAACTGGTGCTTTGTAGTATATCTCTTCCTTGCTTTTCATAACATACTTAAAAATTAAAATAAATTAATAGGTTTCATTCTTCTTCATTTTCTGCATCAGCAGGTCTTTTTGAGCAAGAGTTTAGATGGCGTCCAAGACGAACAAATTCCTTTCCACAGTAAGGACATTTCTTTTTTTCTGTAGATTCACCAACTTTTACCTCCGAAGTAGTACTAGGTTTTTTCTTTTTCTTCTTAGGTTTTGATGGTATAATATCTTCTATACTTGCATCATCAGGTGCAAACTCACAACTCTGGATGTGGGAAGCCAGATTTTCAAAAAAATCACCGCAGAAAGGACATTCATTTGCTCCCTCGAATTCTGAATCTTCTAGATCAGCTTTTCCAACTTTTCTTTTTTCAAATTTTAATGGGGCTTCTTCATCTTCTTCCTCAAATTCATCAATTGATAAATCAATTTCTTCATCAGAGGTTATTTCCGCAATTTCGAACTCTTCTAATTTAATTTCTTTTTCTTTTATTTTTTTTTCAGCTATTTTTTTACTCTCTTCATAAACTTCAGAAAAACGTCTGCTGTTTTTGCCCGGATCGTACAATGCACATACTTGACAGACATATGCTCGAGAACCTAATGTTAGTTCTCTAGCATTGCAATAACAAAGAGATTGAAGACTATTGCTTATATTACCTTTTGGTTCAAGATTTTTACATACAATTTTCCTTGAATACTTAATTTTCTGTTTTCGTCTAGGCATGATTAAAAATCACTAAAAGAAGTATGTAAAGTAATGATTCTTAAAATTTAATTTTTTTGAATTGTACTTTTAAGAAAATAGAATTTTTGGAAATTAAATCTAAAAATTGTAACTTAGATTTCTAAGATCAGTAATAATTTTTTTCTTTAAATTATTGTTTTCTAAATTTGGTAAAATCTCTTCTATTATATCCCTTAGTTCTACAATCTTTTGAATAAGCAATTCAGGTTTATTCCAAAAATCTGTTCTTAAAGGATGTATTTTTATGATGGCTTTATTAAAATTTTCTACTGCTGCTCGATAAAATAGACAAGCATTTTCTAATTTATTTAGACGTGTTTGGTATATTGAGCCAATTTTGTTAAAACACATTCCTGCACCAGCAAAATCACCTTCTTTTTCAAAATTCACGGCAGCATCTTGAATTTTATTTAATGCTTCTTCTAAAACCTCATTTTCTCCTTTTTTTAATAGTAGATATCCTTTAGTATAGTATACTATTCCTAAATAAAACTGATGGTTTTGCTTTTTAGCAAGTTTAAATAATTCGTCAGTAAATTCTCCTGCGAAAATTAAATGTTCATTTGAAATGCATTTTTGTGAGACTATCCTCAATAATTCTAACACTCTTTCAAAATCTTTAATTTCTGTATATTTTTCAATCCCTCGTCTAAATTTTTCAACACCAGTAAAAGAATCTCTTTTTTCAAATGCCTTATTTCCTTCATAGATTAAATGTTCTGCGACTTCTTTTATTTGCATTTCTTTTTGTTTTTTTTTCGTATCAGTCTCAGTATAGAAGAAATCATCCACACCAAATGATATATCTTCACTCATAGGGATTTCAGTTAAAAATTCTCTATTTGAAAAATCTCTTTCTTGTGATTCTTGATCTGAAGATATTGGGTTATGTTTCTCTTGTGCAAATTCTTCCTTATAAGCCGATTGTAAAGGTTTTCCTTCAGTCACTAATGCAGATAACTCAGATAAAACATTTGCAAAGAAGTACTTATTCAATCCATCAATAACATAATCAACTTTGTTATAATTATTATCAAATTCTGGCTCGTTAATATCCATATTTACATCTTTTATCCTGTAGATTTCAAAGCCTGTATCATATTTAGTCATAAAATGTTCTGAACCATCTTCACTTTTAATAATTTCTTCCTTTTTTGTACCTAATAATGTATGATCAAATACTAATCCACAAAAATCATCATTGTATTGCTGAAAACCTAATTGATTAATTAAATCTATATAAGAAAAAAATAAGTTTAAACCAGGATGACTGTGAAACCATCCAACCATATAATATTTTTTACCTTCTTTATCAAGCCTAGATTCAATTTCTTCGATAAATCCATAATGTCGCTCATCCAACTGAACATCTGTAGCATGACCAAAGGTTAAAGCTTCTGCACTTTCTACATAAACAAAATCATTATCCGCTTTGCCAATTAAAATTCCATAGATCTCTTTCCATTCTTTAGAAGGAATTGATTTATTTGCATATCTACTTGCATATAAGATTATTGTTTTATATGCATCTGCTCTTATAATAACTGGTTTATTAATTTTTTCGGTTTTCGGTTCTTCTTCAATTTTATCTTCTTGAGAATCAGCCATTAAACTTTCTTCTTTGGAATCTTTTTCATTGTTAGTGTGTTTGAAGTCCTCAGACATTTCAATATTTCCTAATTAAATAATTATTTCTAAAAAAATAATAAGTGTGTTCTTAATTAAAATTATGCTTTAAAATTTATTTTACCAAATTTTAACAGATAGAGAAGTACTAAATTTTACTATTTTTTAGAAATTGCCTTTCTAAATCTAACTTTTATCTCTTCAGCGAGCAGAGGAACATTTTCTACTTTTGCATTTCCCGGTTGAGTCTTAATGAGTATAAAATGACATCCTGATTTTATTTTCTTTAAAAAGTAACTAATCTGTTCTTCTTTATCTAAAACAGTAATCGAGTCAAAACCTGCCCCCTTAGCAATGATTTCAATTTTTGTTTTATATTTTGTATATGTTCTTTGATCTCCAGTAGAACCATAAGAAGAATTATCGATCACTATTAGGATTAAATTATTCGGGTTATTATTAGCTATAGTACTTAGACTACCGAGATTCATTAAAATTGAACCGTCACCATCTATACAAATTACTTTCTTATCTGGGCGTGATATGGCAATACCAAATGCAATAGAACTTGCTAAACCCATTGAGCCTAACATGTAAAAATTTTCTTCTCGATCTAATATGTTATATAATTCTCTTGAAGGGGCTCCAAGGTTACAAACAACTAACTCATTATTTAATGATTCTACAATTTTTTTTATCGCATCATATCTTTTCATACTAAGTCCTCCACAAATCTCTTTTTAGAAGAACACCGACTGGGTTTTTTGTTTTTTTACTTTTAATTACTGCTTTAGATATTTCATTAACATTATCCAAAGAGTTAATAATGCATTTTTCAATCTCCAAAAGATCTAAGAGATCTGGAGTAAGTTTACCCATCGGAATTTGAGCTAAGATTTTTTCACCTTCAGCTCCTCTATGACTCATAATAAATATAACAGGTATCTTATAAAGCTGTAATAATGATTTTATAGCATTTACTGAATTACCTAATCCAGAGTTTTGCATCAATATTGCTGGTGTTCTGCCTCCTAAATAAGCTCCCGCCGCAATCCCCACTCCTTCTTCTTCACGTGTAACTGGGATATGTTGAATCTCTTTTTTTTCATCAATAAGTTCCAAAAGATTTTTCAACATGATACATGGTACTGATAATATTAAATCTATTCCAGAGACTTTAATCATATTATATAAAGCGATGTCAACGTTCATAGATCTAAGTATTTCAATCAATTATATTATAAAAAAGAAGTATATCTTCTTTAAAAAAATATATTTATTTTCTTTTTATCTAATTATAAAATTTTATATTAATTATTTAAGGATTTTTAACAGAATGATATTTATTAAAATTTAAACATCTTTTATTACTAACAATCTTTTTACTTTTATCAAGCTATTTGAATGTAATTATGAAAGCGCTTGTCTTTGACTACAAACTCTACAGATTAGCATTATCTAAGATATTAGGTACATTTTATCTAAAAGGATATCTTTCTAAAATTGGAGGAGTACAATTGAAAGAAGTTTCTACTCCAAAGCTTAAATCTAACAACTGGCTAATTGTAAAGACGAAATATTGTGGGATATGTGGTTCAGATCAGAAACAGATATTTCTTGATGGAAATTTTGATAATCCCATAACTGCCCTACTTTCATGGCCTCAAACTTTAGGACATGAAGCAGTTGGGATCGTTGATAAGGTTGGAAAATCTTCAAATTTAAAACCAGGAGATAGAGTTGCTTTAAATCCATGGATAAGTTGTGAACCACGAGAAATTAAACCTATGTGTAGTGCGTGTGAAGAAGGGAATAAATATCTTTGCAGAAATTTTACAAAAGGTATTCTAACTCCTGGAATTCATTCAGGTACTAGTAGTGATGCTACAGGGGGATTTGCAGAATATTTCCCAGCACATAAAACCATGGCAATAAAAATTCCTGATTCTGTTTCATTTGAGCAAGCTGTTCTATCAGATCCTTTTGCGGTGGTACTTCATTCTATATTAAAAGTCGATCTTAGAGAAGGATCGATTTGTGGGGTTTATGGTTGTGGAAATCTAGGTTTATTAACAATTCACTACTTAAAGAGTATCTATAAAAATATAACTGTAATTGCTATTGCTAGGTTTCCACATCAAATAGAAATGGCCAAAAAATTCGGTGCAGATCTAGTAATCAAATCATCTCCCAAAAGTAGAGTTATTGAAAGTGTTGGAGATTATTTGAATTGTGATATTTATTATTTAAGGAAAAAAAAACCTTGGTTATTAGAGGGAATTGATTTGTTATTTGATACTGTTGCATCCGCAGAAACATTAGAAACAGGGTTACGTATTGTAAAATCAAGATTAATAGATCATAAAAATAATAAAGAGAAATCTGGAACCATTGTATTAACAGGAGTCCACGTTCCTAAGAGGTTTGAATGGACACCATGGTACTTTAAAGAAATAAATATTATTGGCAGTAATGCATTTTCAATAGAAAATTTTGAAGGCATAAGAGATCATGCCTATTATCATTATTTTCGATTATTAGAGGAGGGAAGAATCAATCCAACACCAATAATTACACATAAATTTTTCTTAAAAGATTATAAAAAAGCGTTTGTGGTTGCAAGAAATCAAAAGAAATTTAAATCTATTAAAGTTAAATTTTGTTTTAATTAATAATTGGAGTACAAAATCATATGAGTTCAGAAAAAGAGAACGGTTGCATCCCAGCCTTAATTTTTGAATTAAAAAAATTTAAGTTATTAAAGGCTTTTATCAAATCAAGAATAAATCCTAAAGGGTTTTGGAAATCGGGAGGGCCGATATCTCTAAAATATATTCCATATCCTAAGTTGATCGCGGAAGACTGGGTTATTGTTAAAACTGTTTTTTGTGGAATATGTGGTAGCGACATGACCGAATTAAGACTAAGTGGATCACTTGATAACCCTATACGTTCATTCATTTCTTTTCCTCAGATAATGGGGCATGAACCTGTCGGAATTATAGAAAGTGTTGGACATAAGGTTAAAAAGTTTAAAAAAGGTGATCGTGTTGTAATCGATCCATGGTTTTCATGTGTTCCTCGAGGAATCTTGCCAATATGTTCAAGATGTTCTTTGGGTGATTTTAAACATTGCCATAATTTCCAAAAAGGAAAAATTCCTAAAGGAATGCATTTAGGTGTAACACGTGGATATGGGGGATTTAGTCCATATTTTACAGTTCATGAGTCTCAGTGTTTTTTAATACCTGAAAAAATATCATTTGAACAAGCAGTTTTAGCAGATCCTTTTTCTGTATCTTTTCATTCTTTATTATCCTTAAATCCTAGTCCTGAATCTCAAATACTTGTTTATGGTTTAGGAGTTATAGGTTTGTTAACAATACTTTGTTTAAAGAACATATTTAAGGTAAAACATGTAATAGCAATTGGACGTTATCAATTTCAGAAAGATCTAGCTATTAAGTTAGGAGCTGACCATGTTTTCCTAAGTTCAGGTGATTTGTTAATTGAAGAAATAGCGAATTACAATAATTTTGAATTATACACTCCTAAAAAAGGTCTTAATTGGACATTAGATGGTGTGAATGGGATAGTTGATACAATCGCTTCAGCTGAAACTTTTGAAATTGGAGAGCGAATACTATGCACTCAAGGGAAATTGGTATTTTTTGGTGTAAGTACTCCAAAAAGGTTTGAAAATACTCTTCATTATTTTAAAGAACTTGAAGTTATTGGTTCAAATGCATTTGGAATAGAAATTTTTCAAGGTGAATCTTTACATGCATTTCAACATTTTTTAAAATTTTTATCAGAAGGATTAATAGATCCTAAGATGCTAGTTACTCATAAATTTCGTTGTGAAGAATATAAAATTGCATTTAATATTCTTGCTAATAAATCTGAATCTCATGCAATTAAAGTTGTTTTTGAATTTGATAATAATAAATATTAATACATATCATTTAAGATCAATTTTTAAATAGGATGCTTTTCAGAAAATTTAAGTAAATATAACTACTAATAAATTTGGTACGAACATATATTTGAAGGTGGAAACAAGATAATCGAATTAATCGCTTCCATTTATATTATTATAATAGGAATTGCAATGCTCTGTATGTGGTCATTATTATTAGTTAAGAGAGAGGTACCAGAATTAAATACAAAACCGACACAAATATTCTTTCATTTAATTGCTGAATTTCTAACATCAATTATGCTTATAGTTGGAGGGATAGGATTATTATTGAATCAATTTTGGGGTATAGCTGTATTTTTCATCTCTATTGGAATGGCTATTTATTCTACAATAAACGCAGCAGGGTTCTACGGGCAATTAAAAGATTGGCCAATGTTTATTACATTGTTAGTTTTTACCTTTATATCTCTTCTAATCACATCATTAATCTTAATTATTGAACTTTCTTAATTATTCTAAATAATCCCTTTTTTTCTAAAATCTCTGATATCTTCATCTGAATAACCTAGCTTCTTAAGTATCATTTTTGTATTTTTACCAAGTGTAGGTGCAAGCCCTCTGATCTTTAATGCTGTACGAGAGTATTTGATTGGTGACGGAATATTTTTGATTTTTCCAAATTTAGGATGATCCATTTCGACAACCATATTTCGTGCTTTAATTTGTGGGTCCTCAATTGCCTCAGCAAAGGATTTTATAGGCATGATACAAGCATCAAGATTTATAAAAATTTCCGTCCATTCTTTTTGTGTTTTTTTTGAAAATTCTTTTTGTAACTCGTTGAAGACTCTTTCTCTTTCTTCTCCTTGGGCAAATTGTTTTGAAATTAAATCTTCACGTCCTAGGGTTTCACACATTGTTCGCCAGAATTTAATTTCAACAATTCCAACGGACATAAACTTATTATCTTTTGTTTTATAAACATTGTAAAAAGGAAAATCCCCATGTAAAGGATTATGTGTTTCTACTCCATCATTTAAACCTTTAGAAAAATTATATGCCGCTACAAGAGGCATAAATGAAAAGACAGAGTCCGTCATTGAAATGTCTATGTATTGTCCTTTTTTTTCTGAATTTTTATCCCTTTCGATTATCGCTCCCAATATCCCTATAGCAGAAACTAAACCACCACCTATATCTGCTACTTGTACTCCTGGATTTAATGGCTTTCTTTCTTGAGATTCGAGACCATAAATCTCTCTTTCTTTATTTAATTCTAAAATACCACAAATTCCAATGTAGTTAAGATCATGACCTGCAATTTGCTCATATGGGCCATTTTGCCCATACCCTGTTAAAGAACAACAGATTATTGATGGATTTATTTTCGCTAATGTCTTATAATCAATTTTTAATTTTTCTGTTACTTTTGGTCGAAAAGAATCAAGAACTACATCAGCTTTTTTAACTAATTCATAAAAAATTGTTAAAGCTTTTTCTTTTTTTAAATTAAGAGTAATTGATTTCTTATTTCTATTAAGTATTGAATTGAAAGCACTTTCGCGGTATCTTCCCTTTTGAAAGAATGGAGGAGGTTGACCATAAAAATATCGAGGATCTTCTACTTTTATTACATCAGCACCCAGATCGGAGAGAATCATGGAGCAAAAGGGACCGGGTAACATTCTCGTTAGATCTAATATAGTTTTACCTTCTAAAGGTAATGACATAATAATTAAAAAAATAGATAAAATAAAAGTATAAGTAAAAAGCTTAAAATCGTAAAAGATTCAATTTAAAAATAATTGAAAAAAAAAAAGATACTTTATAATTCAATTATCTCAGATTCCATTTTTTCTGTATCAACAATAGCAAATGTAGCTTTATCTGTTAAATATCCACAAAGCTCACCAGGATTAATGACTAAAGTCCCATTATCTAGCTTTTTATTTGAAAGAAAATGTGTATGACCTGTTAAAATTATGTCAAAATTACCAGATTTTCCTAAAGCTTCAATAGTTTGCTCTGCGGGCATGTGAGACACAAAAATTCTCTTATCATCCAATTCTAATATTAATTCTTTAGCATTTTGAGGAAATTCACAAATCTGACCTAAATTTTTTTTTAGAAATAATACTTCACCATCATTGTTTCCAAAGACTCCATAAAAATTCTTTTTTATAGAATCATTTAAGTTATTAAACCATCTTCTAACAAATGGCGCAACATAATCTCCACAGTGTATAAGGGCATCAACGTCTCTTTCATTAATAATAGAAATAGCCTTTAAAATATTGTTTTTATGATCGTGGGAATCAGAAATTACCGCTATTTTCATTTTTAAGACTCTCCTTTTTAATATATATCTATAAATTTAATATATAATAAAATTAAATTATTAAATGTTTTATATTAATATTATTGCATTAGCCAAACTATAGCAAATTGTATTTTTATCATGATTGATGAATTCTTT
>JBHLLI010000090.1:0-16685 GCA_048885765.1 Candidatus Hermodarchaeota archaeon | reverse complement strand
AGCCTAAAGACGATGAAAAAGAACCAGAAGAAGAGGAATCTGAAGAAGAAGACGTTGGAATTGGAGGACTCTTTGGATAAATTATAATTTTTTTGAAAAGCAAATTTAAATTACAAAAATAATGATAAAAAAATAAAAAAGAGGTTAAATAAAATGGAAAGTATTTATGCAGCTTTATTACTTCATAAAGCTGGAGGTAAAATTACCGAAGCAAACGTAGAAAAAGTATTAACTGCCGCGGGTGCTAAAATTGATAAAACTGAAATATCTAAACTGATTGCTGGTTTAAAAGGAAGGAAGATTGAAGATATTATAAAATCTGCAAGCGCTATACCTGTAGCTGCAGCTCCAGCAGGAGCTCCTAAAAAAGAAAAAAAGGAAGAAAAGAAGAAGAAAGAAGAACCCGAAGAAGAAGAACCCACAGGGATCGGAAGTCTCTTTTAAGAGCCCCTGTTTTCTTAAAGAAATTTATATTTTCAATCTAAAATAAGTTAATATTTTTTTGTTTATTTTTTTTATAAGGATTCCAATTGACTATTTGGTTATCATAAAAAATACGTTTTTAAATCGTAAACTTTTTTTAAAAATCTATTTTTTTTTAAATTACATTTCATTTTTTAGAATTCATAAATAGTTCAAGTAGTCCCAAAATAATACAATCGAAAAGATTAATATTACTGATTAAAAATGGCTGGAAAGTTCCTTAAATTCTTCACTCCTTTTGTAAAGGTTATGCCGGAAATAAAACAGCCGCAGCGCGAAGTTTCATTTAAAGAGAAATTTATCTGGACTGCTATTGTCCTGATAATTTATATGATCATGAGTAATGTTCCTCTTTATGGTATAAATATTGAACAATCAACAGATTACTTTTATTGGTTGAGAGTTATCCTTGCTAGTCAGAGAGGAATGCTTACAGAATTAGGTATAGGACCAATAGTCACTGCAGGTCTTATTATGCAATTACTACTTGGCTCCCGGATTATTAATGTTAATATGGCTGATCCATATGATAGAGCAATGTTTAGTGGAGCTCAAAAAGTCTTAGCTATATTTTTAACGATTTTCAATGCCACAGCTTATATTTTTGGTGGAGCCTTTGGTCCTTTAGGTATAGCTGAGGGGTTCATTGTATTTTTTCAATTATTATTCGCGGGAATTATCATTATATTGCTAGATGAAGTTCTTCAGAAAGGTTGGGGGCTTGGAAGTGGTGTATCCTTGTTCATTGCGGCAGGTGTTGCAGGACAAATTTTCTGGAATTGTTTTAGTTTTATTCCTACCCCTGCTGTAGGAGAAGGAGGAGATAGTTTAGCAAGAGGAATTGTTATAGCTTTCTTTCAATTATTTTTTGATGATAATCCCGACAACTTAGGACAACTCCAATGGCTTTTCACCCGCTCATATGGTGATAGTAGTTTCCCGTCTTTATTGGGGATCATAACAACTATAGCGATATTTTTAATAGTAATTTGGTTCGAATCAACGCGTGTCGAGATACCACTTGCATATAGAGGAAGTAGAGGCTTTAAAAGTAAATATCCAATGAAATTACTGTATGTCTCCAATATTCCTGTTATTTTAGTCAACGCATTGTATGCAAATATTCTATTCTTTGGCCAATTATTTGCCGGACCGTACTCTGGGGTGCGTGAAAGTATGGGTGGACTGATTCCCGATTTCTGGGTGAATTTAATAGGCACATTTAGAGAAGCAGATGCCGGAGCAGTCCAGGGTACTCAATTAATTCCAACTGGTGGATTAATATATTTACTCACTCCGCCTGTAGGAATACAAGATTTTTTATCAAACCCTCTCAGAGGTGTCATTTATTTAGTGATATTTATATTTCTTTGTGTGATGCTCGGCCGTGTCTGGGTCGAAGTAAGTGGTTTAGCGCCAAGAGACATTGCTCAACAAATAATAGACTCAAAAATGCAGGTTCCTGGGTTTAGAAGCTCAGCAAAAATAATCGAAAGAATTCTCAAAAGATATATTCCTACTCTGGTGATTCTCAATGGTATAATTATTGCTATTCTTAGCTTTGGAGCTGATACTTTAGGTGCGTTGACTTCTGGCACGGGTCTATTAATAGCAATAGGAATAATCCATAATTACGCAGAGACAATATCGAAGGAGCTCGCTGCGGCACAATATCCAGGTTTACGAGCGATGCTTGGCATGGATTAGTATTTTGCGTTTCTGGATGGTAGTTTATACTTTCAAAATTTCAATGTATATTAATACTTTCACAGGATTTTATAAATCTACTAAAAAGATTATTAAATGAAAACTTTAAAATTATTTCAAGATAATAAAATATAAAGATGTTGTTTCAAAATGCCTTTTTGGATTTTATTACTACCCCCCCTGGTTCAATGCTATTTGTTCTACTCTTAGCTATAACTACTGCTCTAATTACTGCTGCTTTGACAAAATTATTAGTAGATACTGAGGAAATGAACCGTAAACAGATACAAATTAAATCTCATGAAGAGGAAAAGGAAAAAATAATAGCATTAGCAGAAGTTGACCCTGAACGCTATAGAAAAGCTCGAAAAAGATGGGAACGTAAAGATGCAATGTTTAAACAGTCCCAACAAAGAATGTCTTTGCAAAGAATGAAGCCTACATGTATAACATTTCTTCCTATGATTATTATCTTTGGTATTGTAAATACATTATTCGCTGGTAAAGCTGTAGCGATGTCTCCTATGAATGCTAATGATGTTCCTTTAATCGGGGCGTTCATCGCAGCAGGTGGTCGTTTTATAAATTTTACAGCGTGGTATTTCCTTTGTTCATTGGGGCTTAATACTCTTGTTCAAAGGATTCTCAAACTTCAAAGTCAAGCTTCTGGAGGTATGGGAGGAATGTTTGCGGGTCAAAAAGCAAAATCATTAGAATTTCCAGATGTCTAACTCAGAAAACTTATTCGAAGGAAAATACGCAACGGGAGGGATTTGTTCTTATAAGAAGCATTTTCTTATATCTTGAACCCCCGAGTGCATTCACACACCGGCTTTCTGGGACATTTTCCACTCCAAGCCGGCGCCGTACCGGGCTAGGCAACCGTTGCATATAAATAAAAAATAAATAAAAAGTTTAGTAAAGAATTTAATCTTAGATACTATTTTATTGGAATAGAAATTACTTCATTCATTTTTTTTGTTAATTTAGCAGTTTTTATTGCGGCTTCGACTTCTTCATGTTTAGCTCCTTTTTTAATTTCAATTGTTTCTGCTATAGGTTCAATGTGTTTATAATTTACCCTTCTTCTTCGAACCTTTAGACCATCAACAAGCAAATAATTCTTATCAATCACATCAACAATAACACAATAATGTCCTGCTTCTCTTCCCATGGTTTTTACGCATAATCTTCCAATATCATAAACGCTCATATAATTTGTCACCAAATTATTTTCTATTATTTCTTAGTTACTGGGTGTTTAAAATATCCAGTAAACATATGAAATTTTATGTAATTTTAAAAATCAATATAAACATAAAATTTTTTCGATTTTTTTAGTGAAGAGAGTTTTATACTTTTTGCAAGAAGGAAAGAATTTTATCTAAAATTTCTTCTATAGTGAGGTTTTCTGTATCAATAATAAGATCATATAATTGATTTAGTTCCTCTTGATCATCTAAATCTATAGCATAGAGCCGTTTAAAACGTTCTAATTCCGATTTCTCTCTCAATAAAGTTTCTTTTACCTTTTCTTCATAACTATCATTATCTCTATCTGCCATACGTTTAACTCTAGTTTCTAATGAACAAATTAATAATATCTTGAAGTCTGCTAAGGTTTTGAGGATATACCCACTTAATTGACTATCAATAACTATATTACCTTTTTGAGCAATTTCAATTATCTTATTATCTAATTTTTTGTCAATATTAGGGTTATCTTCTACATGTTTAGTAAATTCCTCTAAAGTCATATTCATTTCTAGTGCTAGATCTCTAAACACTTGTCCAGTACTATAATAGCGGAGTTTTAGTTTTTCAGCTATTAATTTTGCAATTGTAGATTTACCAGTACCGTGGAGTCCTGAAATTGTTATGATCATATTAAATTATATTTTGAAGTTAAATCTAATTCATTTAAGAAAAGAAATATTTAATTCTTTTACTAAAAAAGCAATAAATATTTAAAAATACTACGAGGAATTTTGATTCCAAACTGTTTCTTTAATTAAAGTTTGAAGGCATTTCGCACAGTATCTTCCACTTTCCATTCTATTTGCCCTTCTTGCTGTATTTTGAGTTTTTGCCATTTTAGAAGGTCGTAATCTTGGAACAGATTGGAGAGGTCTTTTACAAATTGCACATTTTGCTCTTTTGGGCTTTTTTCTCCAATAATGGGTAACATTTCTGTTCCCTGGTGTGCTGATATTTTTCCGTGCTTGAGATTTAGAACGTAAACCTGGACGTGGAATTATAATTACCTTATCTTATTCTTTTTGATACAAAATTATAAAATTATATAAAATTAAATTACTGAAAAAATATTAATTTTATCATTTTACCTAAGGTTTTAACCTCAATTTATTTTGAAAATCCTTAAATATTTGATATAAATCTTCTATTAGTTTTTCTTTCAATTTCTCATTTGACAATATTTGATTTTCATGATTTAAAGTATTTTTTCGTATTGATTCTACCCTAGATAGAATATCATCTAATCCCGGAAATTTACTCAAATTATAAGTAAGCTCTTCAAATAAGTTTATAATTATGTCGTTTTTTGATAAACCTTCTAGAGTTAATGCATCCATGAGAGTTATAAAAGATGTTGTTATCTCTGAAGTAATCCCAGGTAATTCTAAAAAAGTGCGACTTTTTGTGGCAATACTATCATCTGATATATTAAGGGATGAAACTCGATTAATAATATCAATAGCTGAATTATATTCGTGAGTAAAATCCATTTTATTAAGGAGATCTATCAGTTGAATATTATTTTCTTTTAAAGTGAAATTTAATTTTAGTAAGTTATTCATAGTAGTTTTTAATGCCTTTTTGAAGAAATTTTGATTCACAGTTCCTTTTTGATATTTCTTATTTAAATTAGTTATAGATTTAACTAATGCGAAAAGTTCAGACTCAAGTTTTGATTCAAATTCAGGAGGATTATAATCTTCTGTCATGCTACAATAGTATAATTAAAAAATCAGAATTTTTATATTACCTTTTGATTGAGAGCTAATAAATTTAACCAAATAATGTTGGACGGAGGAAGAAGAATAAAATTGCTACTATTACGCCAATAATTATGTTAGGTAATAATACACGAGTAGTAGAAGAATTACTTAATTCTCGTATAGCTAGAGTCATCAGAATGGGTACCCAGGTAGCCAATGTTAGTGCATCAATTACATCCAATACAGCCCAAGTTGGCGCGTTAAATAGTTGATCAATATTGACATCATCCACCGTTGGGAATCCAACAACTACAATTAAAATCTTAATTGCATTTATCACTAAGAATGGAGTAAATGCACATAACATCATTCTGAATTTATATGCTCCTTCTAAATTTAACATAGTTCCACCTTTATAAATGCTAAATGGACTCACATCTGTTTCTTTATATTTTTCTTTTTCTTCTCTTAATCCTCCAAAGCGCTTTTCCAATCTATCTGTGAACCCAACAGCGTAATTTGCACCTTTACTAAATAGCCAAATTAAAAACCAAAAGAAAACTAATTGGAAACAAAAACCAAACAGAAAAAAGGACGCGAAAAAACTTAATCCGTAAAGAAAATGACCAAATGTATAAGCTGGAACTCCCGCTATATTAACATGAGAGAAGAATGCTAACCCCATTAATGCATATAATAAAGAGCAGAAGAGCAAAATTAACCATCCAGGAGCTTTACTTCTTTTATGATTAATATCGTGAAAAGCTTTTGGAGCATTCACAAAAAGATAAAAAATCTTCATATACCAACGATAAGGACCAGTCCATTCTGCTTCATATCTTCTAAAAAACCTAATTTTTTCGATTCTTTCTATTTTTAATCTAAATCCACAGAAATTGCAAGCATAACTATCAGCTGTATTCTCATTTCCACATCTAGGGCACCGCTGAAATGCGGCAATAGTCTGAGACATTCTTATATTACTTTTTTAATAATTTTTATAATAAACATATAATAAAATAATCTTATAAAAATTTCTTCTAATCTTTAGATAAATTCTTAATTATAACTTTCGATTTACAAAAAAGATGAGTCGTTTATAGAAACTCAATTAAGAAATGAGTATTTTTTTTTGTTATTTGATAATTTCTGTTCAAAAATAATTTAACCAATTCTAAGTTTGTTTTGGTATGTTTTGTAATTTCAAGGACTTTTATTCTTGAAGGTTCTTCAATAAATCCCATGAAAGGAATTAATTGATCACTAAGATAATTATCAACGGGAATTTTATTTTTAATGTATTTAATTATTTTATCAGCGGCTAAAATACCTAGGTTTTCAGAAGTAATATTCCTTTCTCCTAATATGGTCCCTGAGGAAATTAAAGCCCCCTTCTCTGAATTTGCCCATAAAGAAAGACCTACTCCAGGGCTAAAGGATTCTACATAAGTATATTTTATTTCAACATTAATTGGAAGCTTTTTTCTTATTCTTTGAGTTGCATATTCCTTTATTCTTTCACATACTTTCTTATTAATTAAGTGATTTGTACAAATGATTTCTCCTTGTATTAAATCGATATCTCCTAATTCCACCAAGTCAAGCGATTTAAGCCTATTTTTTGGAGGATAAATAACACATTTTACATTAGCGCCTCCTTTTGGATAAAAACCATGCTTCCTTATATCAATATTAATGTTAAAGCCATGTCTTTTAAAAATATTATAAGTAACGTGTTGAAGATACTTAAGGCTTGGAGCCCACTTTCCAAAGGTTCCACCACCGCGAATTATTATTTCTATATTCTCTGGTTTTTCAAATCCCATGCATGCAATTTGGATGGGTTGAAGAAGTAAACCAATATTACCAGCAGTTGCAACCTCGACCTCAATATTACTTCTAAATGATCGCTTAGGATTCAATGTTATTTGTTTTGTTCCGACCTGACATTCAGATAAATCACTATTAGTTAATTCAGATAAGGTTTTTAGACCCATTAAATGCTGTAATCTTAATCCTGGTTTAGGCCTATTTGCTCTTATGTTTTTGATTCTAATTGGACGTTGTAGCAAAACTGAATATCCTGCTCCTACTCGAAGGATAGCACCACCTCCTTCACCAAAGGATCCATCAATTTCTAATATTTTTTCTTTCAATATATATTTCCTGCTTTCTCGTATAGAGATTGGATTCTATTAATTCCATCAAATTCTTCAATAAGTTTACCTACTTCTTTTGGTACTAGATTTTTCCACTTCTTATCATTTTTAAATATCAAACTCCGAATATTATTTGCACTGAATTTATTCTTAAATATTGCTATTTTCTTCTCAACTTTAATTCCTTTATTGGAGAATAATTCTCTTACCCAATCACTATTTGAATAAATTGAATCAAAATCCCCGACTATTGAAATTACATGATCTACCCATTTCTTAGCATTAAAGATATCAGGTATGTTATATATTTCATAGGAATTTGAAGCAATACCTCTTTTTTCTAAAGCTCTATTAAGAAACTTTTTTCTTTCTTCTGAGGTAAATGGATCGTTTATAGTATGAGATAATTGAGAGCTACCGATTCCAATTTTAACTAAATTCTTAGATTTTAAAATTTGTTTAATAACGTAAATATGACCATGATGTAAAGGTTGAAATCTACCTATAAATAAAGCAATTCTATTTTTATTTGGAGTAGCGGGCACAGTTTTTTTCTTGAAAAGTGTTGAAATGTTTATATTCAACAGTTTTTTCCAGATTTCTTTTGAATAATCAATACATTGTTCGGTTTCTAAGAGCTTTTCAAGTTCGGATTTGCTATAGAATTTACTAAACTTAACATCCAACTCCTTCTCATTTGGATTTATAGGGGTATTTATATCAACATTCCCTAAAAAAATATATGCGATTTCGTCGCTTTCTGAACTTAAGTCATAAAAAAGTACCTTCTTAACCGCCATCGGAGGGATTCCAAATTCTTCCTCTAGTTCTCTCAAAGCGTTTCGCTTAATTTTATTTAAGTTTAAATTTTTTTCCCAATTTACATGTCCTGAAGAAGAATCAGTAAAAAATCCTGGAAACGCTTCTTTATTTTTTCCGCGTTTTTGCACTAAATACAAATGAGAGCCATCAGGAGATTGTGATAATATAAAAAATCTTGTTATTAAATGACTTATTTTTCTTTCATGGGCTTCTTTTCTTTCCATGGGAAAAATATATTTCGAGACTTGGCCAGATTGTAAATATTTTTTATTTTTTTTATCAACGCAGGCCAAAATTTCTTTTTCCATTTCTTGATTTTCTCTCTACAATTTAATTATTATTATATCTCCTATTTTAAATCCCATTTCTTTAGAAGCATTTCCTTGATTAATTGAAATTTCAAGAAATCCAGTTGAGCCAATAAGAAATAAGATTGATCCTACTGGCACACTTGAAAAATTTAAAGTAAAATTTCCTTTATATTTCTTTTTACTTGTATTTACAATAATTTCTTTACCCTCGTTTAGGGTAATTTCACTATTTTGAATCTTATTATTAACTATGGGGACATTAGTTGTTATATTTCCAAAAGAATCAATATATTGAATTACACATTGGATAACTCTATCCTCAAAATCTATATTATATGAAACTGGGATTTCTTTTAAAAGATTAAGGCTAAATTGAGGACCAAATTTATTTAGTGGGATACCAGAGATTAAATGCGCAGCTACTGGTGCCATAATATCTCTTCCATGAAATGTATTCGAAATTGGTTTATTAAAAAAATCATCGTTTTGTATT
Source organism: Candidatus Hermodarchaeota archaeon (assembly GCA_048885765.1). Lineage (GTDB taxonomy): Archaea > Asgardarchaeota > Lokiarchaeia > Sigyniarchaeales > SOKP01 > Loki-b32. Next base: position 7,750 of record JBHLLI010000090.1, on the reverse strand, counting down.
TCAACACATTCTTCTATTTCTGTGGCAAATATACCAGAAAATATTCCATTATTAGGTCCAATAAAATAATGCTTTGATTTTATTTTTAAAGCTAAAATTTCTCGTGAACTTCCAACTCCAGGGTCAACTACGATTATAAATATCGATCCTTCAGGAAAATGCTTATATGTTGTTTTCAAAACATAAAATGCTTCAATTATAGAAAAAGGAGTAATGTTATGGGTGATATCAATTATTGTTATCTTAGGATCAATTTTTAATATAACTCCTTTCATACTCGCTACATAATGTTGACCTTTTAAGCCAAAATCAGTAAGCAAGCAAATAATTTTTTGATTAAAATCCGCCATTTCAGAAAAAAGCCAAGCCGTTTAATGGATATTATTTATAAAAAATAAAGCAAGAGAAGTTTATTTATTTTTTCTATATTTTTCATCGATTTTATAAAAATCTTCTAAAGCTTTTGATTTTAATCGATATTCTTCTTCTTTATCGAATTGAACTAATTTTTTAGAAATCTCGCTTGCTCTTCTGTATGAGGTATAAGCTGTGTGAAAATCCTCATTTCTAAGAGCATTTCTAGCTTCTTGCACGATTCTTTCCCTTTCTTTCGATAAATCGGGAATTTGTTGAGAAAAACTACCTTTTTCTTTAAGGGAACTTGCGATATCCATTATATAGAGGCTTTCTGCGATTTCTGCTGCTTTATTATAAAATTTTGCTGCTTTTTCATATTCTAAAGATTTCATTGCACTCTCAGCAGTATTATAATATTCTGAAATTTTGTTATGTTCACCATTTTCAACCTTTTCCAAAAGATCTTGGGCAATTTTTCTTTCCTTTTTCCCACCACTAAGCATAAATTTCGTAATGTTAATAATGCTATTCTTCAATGCTTCAGGTTGAAGAATATCTATTAATGGTTCTAAATGCTCCAAATATACATCTCTTAATATTAATTCAAATTCATCTTTTGATTTCTTAAAAATGTTGAGACTAGGAATTTCAAAGGCTTCTGCTGCTTCTTTAAGAGACGATCGAAACTTGTCTGGTTTATCATCTTCGTTTAATAATAACCCAATTATAAGCCCTGATGCGTTTCGAGATAATTTTCCTTTAAATTTATGAATATATGAAAATATTTGGAGATCCTTAATTTTTAACAAATTATATTCGTTTTTTGAATGATCAAGGTTTAATCTTAGAAATAAATCATTTGTTATTTCAAAACCTGATGTTCCCTCCTTAAAATAATACCCTAAAATTTTGTAATCTGACTCAGTTGGAAGTAAAATAACGAAAGAGCCTGCTGGCATTTAAACTTATGCACCTCTTATATTTATATTATTAAACTAAATTAAAACTAAGTTTAAAAAAATTAAAAATTTGTTATTGACTAGCACTAATTATCCTATTAGTTTCTTCTCTTATACTTTGAATGATATTTAATAATTGAGCAAAATAAAGATTATCAGTTACCGCTTTAGATGCTTGTTTTATGATATCAATTGCCTTCTTTTCTTCTTCTGTTATTGCTTCTATAGATTTTTTTTCCCAGAGTTCTTTTACTTTTTGATTAAAATCTTCAGATAAATCAGTAAGACTTTTTGTAGACTGAACTCGAAATTGTTTTAAAACTTCTACTATTAATCTGATATTTTCTGTCATAGCTACTGTTTGTTCAGAAAAGCTTTGGCTCATTTGAGTAATAGCACCCCTCATTTGGTTAATCTGTGCGATAGTTCCATCTAATGAAGCCATAATTTGATTTATTTTTTGAATCATTTCCTCCAATAATTGTTCAGCTATCTTCAATCACCTCCTCTTCTCTGAGAGATTCTTTAAGAACTTTAACGGAATCAATTGCTTCGGATAATAATAAATTTACAGTGTCCTGATTGAGAACACCTTCAGAAAGCTTAGAAAAATCTTCTAATTTATTAATTAAGTTTTTTAAAGCATCTAAACCCAACCCTTCTTGAATTACTTTCAACTCATTAGTTGTTCCCGATCCAATTTCCTTGACTACATCAATGTGTTTAGTTTGGGTAACATTTATCTCATTAGAGAATTCTTCTAGTTTTGAGGTTAAATTTGAAATTTTTTCTTCGATATTTATATTTAGATTATCTAGCGATGACTTCAGCTCTTGAATTGCTGATCCAAGTTGAGCAATCCTTTTATAGATATTTTGTAGCAGATCTGTTAACATCTCAGCCATTTTAATTCAACTTTTTCAATTTTTATTTTTTGATATAAAGATATCTCTTTTTATTACTTCAATTATAAATATAACAGAGTACTCCAATAAAAAAATTTTTATCTTTTTTCTGATTTAATTAGTTTATAATAATTTCACATTTTAATTTATTTGGGCCATTTGCTTAGCTTGGTTAACAAGGTTTACGTGCTTGGTCAACAAGCGCAGGTCTTATAAATGACCGTCGGACATACATTAAAAAGAATTGTCCGAGCAAGTAAAAACCTGAGTATCATTGTAAATATCAATGTATAAGGAAATCCGGGGTTCAAATCCCCGATGGCCCATCTTTTTATTTCTTTGATCGTGAAACATTCATTTTACGATATTTCATAAATATCATAAGAACATCTCTAGATATATCAGAATAATATCTTAGAAATGATAAGAGATTAAAAATAGTTAAAAAATGTTCTATTTATCTAAATTTGAACTAATTAAATCGAGAAGCCATTTTTTTATTTGTGTAAGATTTTTGAGAATTCCAGGAACAAGGTTTTCTGGGAAAGTGTGTTCTTGTTCTAATCTTTGAGCAGTTTCCATCCATTTATTTAAAGCTAATTGTACTAAACTAGCCCCTTCCGCTTCCATAAATATTGGAACAACTGCGGCGGATTCCCGGGCATCCCCTATAGCGAAATAAATTTTTCGATTTATTCCTTTTAGCATTACCAGATTAGCGCACTCATCAAGCTTTCTCTCAACCAAAATACTTTTTAATATTTGGTTTTTTAGTTCTAAATCTTTTTTAGCAAACAATTCTTTTCTCTTTTTTAATAAAGGTTGAATTTCTGTGGTTACTTTATCACCTGTGGTTCCTTCACTAAAGTATTTAGTAATTTTTAATGACTTTTCTAATCCTTCTATAGATGTAAATTTTTTACTGTTGGAATAAAAAACTGCTTTAGAACCACTTTCATCTTCGCTTTGAGATTGTTTTATATAGATATTTCTCATAGTTACTGAATTACATGTATGATAAGCTATTTCAAATAACTCTCGAGGGAGTAAAGAGCCGTATTCTTCTTCTATTTGTTTAGAAAGCCATTGAGAAGTTATTACATTATTAAATTGAGTTAAAAGTCGGTTTTCCATTAAGAACCCCTAACTTACGATTTTGAATTGTTCAAATAATTTTTATTAAAATATAATACTTCTAGTTTTTATTTATTTTTATTTCTGTTTAAATAGAACATCAGAAAATTTTAAATATTTTTATGATTGAACTATTTGGTTATACGCTTTTTCGAATCTTTCTACAGCTGATATAATATCCTTTTCAGTTGCTCCAATTGCAGCATTCATTACAATATACGGAGTTGGATAATCACTACAACACGTTCCAAATACATTTTCTTTTGGATTATATACTCTTGGTCCTGTTACTCTTAAATTATATAATGCTCCACCAAGTGAATATAAATCCTCGTTATTCATATTTTCTAATGATAATGCTACCGCAACAGGATTATATATCTTAAGAACTCTTTCATTTATTTTATCAGCAATTTCTTTGAGTTTCATTTCAAGAATTTTACGGTTCTGTTGTTGTTCTTCAATTAGTTTTTGATAACCAGAGATCCCCATTGATAAAATTGAAATTAAGAAGTTCACAACTGGAGTAGCTGAGGCACGACCAGCATATGCTTGGCTAATTTTTATTATATTTTCCTTTATTGGAGAAGCTATTACTGCTCCACCCACAGGAGTAAGGAAATTTTTGTCTGTTGACTGAATAATAGCATCTACTCTTCCCGCATCAATTGCAGATCGAATCAAACTCATCCATTCTGGACTTTGAACCCCATATGCGTTAATAACAATATGTATAAGATCGTTTTCTTTTGCAAATTTAGATATTTCCTTAATATCATCATATTCTCGAGGTGGAAAAAAGCTAGTAACTGAGATGATTGCAAAACAATTTTCATCCAAGTTTTTTTTTATATCTCCAATTGGTATTCTTACAGCATCTCCAAAAATCTTTCCGGGAACTATTTTTGCCTTAAAACTCATTAGATTAATTGATTTTAAAAGTGATTTATGATCTATTTGGGGAACCAAAATAGTTCGTTTATAAGTCGAATTACTTTCACTCTGCCAAGGATTTAAAGCACCAAGAGTTAATGCTAATGACATTCCTGTACATATAGGTACTACTATTGCATCTTTTATGTTTGGTAACCCGTTTTCTCTCAATATATTTCGAGCTAAATAGTTTGATAATTCATACATTATCGACCCCCCAGGTGCTTTTGGTTGAGCAGCTGTTAAAAAACCACTTCTTCCAACACCATGACAAAATCCTGCTGAAGTCTTTAAATGTAGTTTTGAGGCAATTCTAGCTTCTCTTTCACCTACTCTAGCAGCATTACCATCTTTATCAGTATCCATATTTGAAAGCGTTTGAAGAAGAAACTCAATTTGTTCATCAGTCCAAGGCTCCTTAGGTACAGATCTTTGTTCAAATAGAATTTTTATTGGTTTTAAAAACTCGTTTAAAACAAGTTGACCTCTATTTAACATATTATCAGGTATATTCCCTTTATGAAAAAAATCAATAATTTTGTTAAAATCAACCATAAAAAACACTATAATTATTATTGGCGGCCCTCGAGGGGAATCGAACCCCTATCCCTCCGCAGGATAACTGGGTTTGAAGCCCAGCGTCAGAGACCACTCCAACCGTCAAGGGCCATAAAAATTGCCTGTTTCTAATTCAAATTATTTATCTTTTCAAAATAAGTTTTTGGTTATAAAAAATGAATCTATAAAAATTATCAGAAAGTTAAAAGAAAAGCTCAGAGATCTCTTTACCTTCTTCAAAAATTCCATTTGCTCTCTTAACCATATCAGGGATATCGATTTGTTGAGGGCATTTTTCAAGACACTCACCACATTGAATACACAAACTTGCCGCTCCTTCAACTTCTTCTTCTTCAGAAAGTCTTTTTTCTAATTCTTCTGGTGTTTTTGCCATTCTATTATAGAAAATTAGTATTCGATCTCTCCTTCTTTCGCCCCAGTAAGCTAAATCATTCAACAATCTAAAAATCCATGTAATAGAAACCCCATTCGGACATGGTAGGCAATATCTACAACTGGTACAAGGTACAAGGTCATATTTGTTATAAATTTTCCTTAATTCAGAAATTGTATGTAAATGTTCTGCTGATAAACTATTTGCTGCGGAATTATTTGCGGATTCGATATTTTCTTTGACTTGTTGCATAGAGCTCATTCCACTTAATACTACAGAAACTTCAGGGTGATCCCATACAAATTGTAGTGCCCAATCTGCCATAGTTCTTTTAACAGCTGAATTTTCTAAAATTTTTTTGATATCTGGTCTCGAATCTAATTCATCCTCCGAAATTGCTAATTTCCCTCCACGAATAGGTTCCATAATTATTAAAGCGATATTTTTATTACCCACATATTCTACTCCTTTAATACCCGCTTGATATTCAACATCAAGATAATTAAATTGTATTTGGCAACAATCCCAGTTATAATAATCAATAATCTCTTTAAAAACTTCAAAATTATCATGAAATGAAAAGCCTATATATTTAAATAACCCTTCCTCCCTTGCCTCTTCCATTTTGTCAATTAAACTTAATTTTTTAATTTTTTTTAGACGAGTCTCGGTTAAACCGTGAAAGAGATATATATCAGGATTGGTTTGCAATCGATCGATTTGTTCTTGGAGAAATTTATCAAAATCTTTGCTTTTCCTGACTGCCCACATTGGTAATTTTGTGGTTAGGTTAACCTTTTCTCGATATCCATCTTGAAGCGCTTTTCCTACAATTGTTTCACTTGCGCCTCCGTGGTAAGGATACGCTGTATCCACATAATTTACTCCGTTATCTATAGCATAACGGATCATTCTAATCGCCTCTTTCTCGTCAACGGTATTTTGGTCAATCATAGGAAGTCGCATCGCTCCAAATCCAAGAACAGACACATCCCATCCGAGAGAGCCCATTTTTCTGTACTTCATTTCTTACCCACATTCATTTTTCTGATTGTTATTTTAAATTTAGAAGGATAATTGAAATTTATTATTAATTTTTATCAGAAGATCTAAGTTTTCATAATTATTGAGACAATAATATTGTGTAGATATTATAAGTTTTAATAAAATATCAACATCACAATAAAAGTAATTTAAATAATGAATTAGGAAATGTTCACTATTTTTTCTTTTATAAAGATCGAACTCATATATAGTAAATTAAGAGTTAATTGAAATGGTAATATATATGATTAGTGATACTGAGCTAACAATTAATTTAAATGAATGTCCATTTTTAGTATCTTGCGCTCTGCCAAAAATACAATTTTTATGTAAATTTCCAGAGTGTAAGAATTGTCCAGATTATATATTCAAAGTAAAGAAAATTTGAACCTGAAGATCTAGAATTTACTAGTAATTTGGTTCCTATATTTAATATATTCTTTCAGATGTTTAATTTTTTCAAGTTTAAAGCGTTTTATTCCTAAATTTGACATATTAACTTCATATATTTTTTCAATAAAGAGCACAATTAAGTAGGCAGTAGCGCCCCATACGGTATATTTTTGTGAATTTTCTTTATCAATGTAGTTAAAATAAAAAACTGGGAACTTTTTATCTTCTATATCTACAGCTTGTTCGCGAAAATTTATCTTACTTGTGAAAAAATCAATTGGGATTTTAAGGATTCTTTGAACCTCTCTCTCATCCCTTATTAATACTTGATTTTTATCAATTATTCCTAAAAATGGTGTAATAATAAATCGTGTCATTGTGGGAAAATCATCTAAACACCCTAAAATTGTTACTTTTTCGCGAGGTACTCCTATTTCTTCTTCCGCTTCTCTTAGAGCAGTATCCTTTAAACTTTTATCAACGTGAGGATCAAATTTCCCTCCAGGAAATGACATTTCACCTCGATGTCTGGTACCTTTATCAGAGCGGTGAATTAAAACAAGTTCATAAGGTTTATTCTCGTATGGAATTATAGTAAAAAGAACAGCAGAACTTGTAAAAAAATCATCTCTAATAGAAACTCGTAACGGAGATTTGCAAGGAAATAAAGCCTTCTGAATCAAGTTTCTATTAAAAATTAAGTTTACTGTATCCATTTGTTTTAGCAAAAATTTTAAGATAATATATATTACAAATCATAGTATTTTATTCTAAAAAAGTTTTTACAAGTGCTTAACAATGAAGCTTCCGAAGGAGATTAAAGATAAAACAGAGTTGACTAGGCTAGCTAAAAATAGAAAATGCTCCATACAAGGTTGTAGTGAAATTGCCATTCGATCACTTTCAGAAAACTCCTGGAAAAATTATATTGAAAAAGTAGGTCTAAAATTTAATTCTAATTCTTTTCATAAGATTTATTTGTGCAAACCTCATTATAATCAAGCTAATAAATATAGAAAATCACAAGAACAGATTTTTCAGAAGAAGGGATTTTTAGATAATTCAGCAACCTC
>JBHLLI010000089.1:0-16874 GCA_048885765.1 Candidatus Hermodarchaeota archaeon | reverse complement strand
GAATATAATTTAAATATTTAGATTTTGTTTAAATTCTATATAGATTAAGATATAAATTTTATAAAGTATAACATAACCTAGCATTGAATGCAATAGTTATGACGAAAAATAAGAAAATTGATCCATTTAAAACTCCAGTACTTTTAACTGTAAAAGCTTATGAGCGTATTGTTGGGTATGCTATAAGATATGCTGATGACGATAAAAATCCGGATAAATGGCGTGAAGTATACGGTATATTAGTTGGTTCTATTGAAGATAGTGCAAAAGTTATCGTAAAAGACGCAATTCCTATGGTTGTCGGCAGCAGAGCAGGAGTTCAATTTGAAAATAAGCAATATGTGGACATGGGTCAAATTGATGCTACTGTATATGAACGTTCTATTCAAGATAAAAAAAATGATTTTATAATAGGTTGGTTTCATACTCACCCCGGATTTGGGTTTTTCTATAGTCCTGTTGACTGTATGACTCAGCTAGGTTATCAAATCCCTAATCCTTACGCTGTAGGCCTAGTATTTGACCATAGCAAGAAAGGTTCTGATCAAAATTTACTAGGGATTGCAGGATTGAGATTAAAAGATCCTGAGTTAGGGCTTTCATCATCCTATAATCTAATCGAAATGAAATATGAATTAGAAGAAAAAAAGATGGTTGAAAAAGTTGAGGCTATAATAAAAGATGTAAAAAAAAACATTGAAAAAGCTTTAAAAGAAATAGAATATATTGATGAGGTTCTCCGAAAGAAAGCTTTAGCCCAGTTGCAAAGGAATTATGGGTTAATTTTGGTTCCAAAGGAAGATATAATTGTTACAGATAATGAAGATATCGCTGTAGATGATGAAAAATATTTATATGAATGGGATCCTGAATTCTTTAAAAAATCTTATCGTATACCGAAATTTAGAGAAAAAATAGAAAAAGTCATAGCTACAGCGTATGATGAATTAGATGGATTGATTGGTAAAATCGATAAAGAAAAATATGAGAGTAGAAGAGGAAAATTAACAAAAAAAATAGAAAACTTATTACAAAAACCAAATGAATGGTATGATAAATTGATGGATGACTTTTCAAAACGTATTGAAACTATTTTTCCATATTACTCATATCTAGACACAGATGAAAGGAAAGTCATTGAATATTTCGAGGAGAGAAGTTCTGAATATTTTAAGATTTTAGATGAATTGAACAACAGATCGAAATTAGATTTAGAAGGATTTGGATGATTTTATTTTGTTTTGTAATTATCAAACTTTAAAAAGATAAAAAGATATAATCAAATTAGAAACGTTAATTAAATTTTATATATATAAAACGATTATTAAGAAATAGCTTCTTTTTAATAAAGTATAAAATTTTCACGGTTATTGATATTCATGGTTAATGAAACTACAATTATAATAAAACATAGAAATGATAAAGAGAAATCCATTAAAGATGCTATTTTTGCATTTTCTGGTGGTAGAAAATCATTACTTATAAAGGGTGAAGGAGAAGAAATCAGTACTGCAGTTGAAGTTGCTGAAATTCTGAAGAGTCGCATGTACCCTAGATTAGAAATTGCTAATGTGTCTTTAGGTAGCCGTCCCTACTTTGATAATAGACCTCGTAGATACCAGAATAGAAGTAATAAAAATAATAAAAAAAGAGATATAGTTTCTAATATTGAAATAACTCTTCAAACTAAATCAATTACTTAAGCATGGCGAATTTTGAACATTTAGGGCCATTATTAGAAGAGACCCGAACTGTTGCTGTATGTGAGATCTGTAATAATTTCATTTATAAACGAATTTATTATGATGAAAACTCTGAGAAGAAAAGAAAGACAATTTTTGTTTGTAAGAATTGTTTAGAAAATGGAAAATAACATAAAGTATTTTTATATAGATGTTGTTTGACCTTTCTTTTTAAAGCTTCTTTTCTTTATATATTTAGACCAGTCAAACGCCATGATAAAAAACATTGCTGTTATCGTAACTAAAAGTAATATTGCTTCAGTAATTATACTCGGTATATCATCAGTTTGAATTCCCTGAGCGCCTAATGCTACTAATATAGGCCAACAACAATATAATAAAGTAGTAAAATTTTTTCCTAACCAGCCTGGAATAATACATTTCCAAAAAGGATATTTAATCATCCCAAGAGGTAAGAATAATATATCATCTGGGAGTGGAGTTAATGCAAATAGAAATATGTAGATTGGTGTGCGTTTTTTATTTTCTAACACCAATTTTCCAAATCCATCTATATTCTTAAGTAAATCAGATTGTCTTTCTTCAGTAATTTTTTTTGTTCCATATCCAACAGCATATCCAGTAGATTCTCCTAAAGCACTTCCTAATCCTCCTATTAATGTCAATCCTAGTATTTCTAACCAAAAAAAACCATTTTGCAGTATTTGAATCAATTGTAATCCAATATTGTCATATTTAAGATAAACGGAATTTGAAAGTGAAAACAATACAAAAGGAAAAGGAATTGGGAATCCTATTGATGCTGAACCTAAAAAGCAAATCCCAAAAGAGATCAATAATGCCCAAAAATAATTTGAACCTTCTGTAATGATTGTCAAATTTTGTCTCGCATCAATCACAAAATCTTGGAAACTTGGAACAAAAAGAAATAGGAGTATATAGATAATTACAGCAATATAAAATCCCGTAAATACAATCATTAATTTCTTTGGAATAGCCATTGTCTAATTATAACTTAATGATTTTTGTATTTAAGCCATTTCTTGCTTCCAATAATATTTCAAGGTTAGTATTTACCTTTCCAATTTTATTAATTTTGTTTGGCATTTCAATATCCTCTAAACATACTATCAATTCATCGGTTTTTGGATTGTAGATAATTTCTCCTTTGTTTACAACATTTGTGGATTTAGAATTAGGACCTTTATAGATTTCTACTCCAGGCAATGTCCAATATTTTTTCGAACCGAAACTAAATCTTCCTCTTAAAATAAGTGGTAATTTGCTGATTATAGCATCTGCGGTAAGAGGTGCAATATGTCGGATTATATTTCCTTCAATTGTACCAATTCCAAATAATTCAATCTTAATTGGTATACTCATATTTTATAAATAATATCATATCTGATATTTATATTTCTTTAATTTATTACGATTAGTTGTTATTTTTTTGTCGAAAATGACTTAAAATTTATTTTAGCTCTTAATAAAAAGATTTAAATACTCAAATCATCATATATTTAGTTGAAAAGGACAATTTGCATTGGAATTAGATACTAAATTACGGTTTTTACACCGAATAAGTGATTACAATCTAATAACGATTTTCCTTATGTGTGATGTTTTTTTGATTCACATTCCCTGATTCAAATTTACTTCATTTCATCAAAAATTAATTTGTTTGTTCCTTTAGTGCTTAAGGCATTGATACATGTATAAAACAGGTTTTAATCCGCACTTTGGAGCAGGTGTTTTTATTGTTTACCCATAGACGATTTTGGTATATGACATAATTAGAAAAATTGAGCTCTTGTTGAAAATAAGATTTAAATTTTGAAACATGAGACATCAAAACATATTACCAATAAATCAGATAAATTTAATAGGAGCTTTGATTCCGTAATTGCTTCATTGGATTCTTTTCTTTAATTTCCTTGGATCAATTATACCTAGAATAATCGGAGCACCTATTGTCCTTTTCTTTTTTTTTTAATATTTTTTAAATCCTTTTGATAATCAATATCATAAAAAGAATATTGACTATCAATTTTACAGACGATGATTTTCTTTCCTTTATTAACCATATAATTTAAAATCTCCCTAACTGAACTACATAAATTTTTTTGATTCAGTTTTAAAATATCATTAATTAAATCATAACTTAATGCTGTAACAGGTATAATCTGTTTAAGATCTTTATCAGAAGTAAATTCCTCTAATTTTATATAATTGATTTTTTTTAATATAATGTCTGAACCTAATTTAGTAGTTTCCACTGCAGATATTGCTCTATTTATTCCCAATAAGATTTTCAATGCTCTGAATCCAATTTTTCTATAAAAAACAATAGGATGCTTCTGGATTAAATGAAATTTATCAGAAATTTTGGCTAGGACTTCTTTAAGTAAATCATATTCAAAAATTGTATCACCTGGAAGAATTAAATAATGATTTCTTGATGTGAAGAAATTTTTGTCTCTAGTCATTGACAAAAGTGAATATAATGGACCCAATCTATACTGTTCTTCTGAATCAATTATCATTATTTTATCTTTTATTGATGGATTATTGAATTCGAGGGTTGAAATAAACTGGCGAATTGAGTTTCCCAAGTGTCCGATAACTATTCCAATTTGGTAAATTTCCAATTCAATCAAAATATTAATAAGATGATGTAGAATTGAAATATTATTTAAATTTTCAATTTTTATCAATGGTTTTGGTATTGATTTGGTAATTTTCTTAAGTCTTGTCCCCTCTCCAGCACATAAAATAACAGCAGATATATTTTCTTTAAATCTATATGATGAATTCATAACTAAATTAGAAATTGATTTATTAAATAATTAAAAAAACTAATAGTCTCTTTGATCTAATAATGTTCTTACTACTTAATTTATATATTTTATGTCAAAAATCACAGAAAAACACGATGTTATAAACGTAAAAGAATGTAGTAGGTGTCTTTGCACTAAACCTCTTGAAGAATTTGGAAAAGTTGGAGAATATGTAAAACAAATTTGTAAAGTTTGCCAGAATGAGTTAAATAAAATTCGAGAGAAAAAAACAAAATCAAAAATTATACTGGAATTTTTTAATGGTAAATGCTATAAATGTGATACTGACATATCTTCACTCCCCGCATTAGACTTTCATCACCTCAATAACAGACTAAAAACAATATCTTATTGGAAATTGAAGGGAAAAAGTTATAACAATATAATCAACAGTTTAATTAAGGAAAGTGTTATAGTTTTATGTGCTAATTGCCATATTTTAGAGAATGCAACTCTTTTTAGTTTATTTAAGGATTTTATATTAGATGAAAATATCTATCAAATTTTTCCAAAGAATTTTGAAAGAGAACTCGATAATTTAATTAGAAACCATGAAAAAACTGAAAAAAGAATATCTCAAAATATACAATATATAGCAGATACAAAATTCAAAATAAAAGTATGGATTAAAAAAAGACTTATTATTGAAAAAATATATGATGGTTTTTGTATTGGTTGTGGAAAGATTTCAATCCAAAATAACTTACCATCATTCAACTTTCATCACCAGAAAACAGATAAAAAAGATAAAGGAAATAGCTGGCGAGATATTAGAGGATTAAGTGTTGAAAAAATAACAGAAATTTTATACCAAGAAAAATGTATATGTTTATGTGCAAATTGCCATAGAATGCTGCATGATATTAATTTTAAAAAAAATTATAACCATGTACTGAACGATAATCTCGCTAAGAAGACTTACTTTATTTTAAAGCAAATTAATGATAATGTTAATAACTTTAAATTTCATAAATTGACTATTAATAATCCTTTTAGAAGAGAGTACAAATTTGGAGAAATTTGGAAAAAATACCTGCTCATTATCTATTATATCTCACGAAATAAGACAAAAAATATCGTAGAAACAACAGAATTGCGTGAATTTATAAATAGAACAAGACAAAATATAAATAAAATACTCGCTGAATTGATTGAAAAAAATTTAATTAAAATCTTGCAAGAAGCAAAATGGATCAAATCTGGGATTGATTTTGTAGGACGAAAACCCAGAAAATTCAAATTAACAGAAAAAGCAGAAGGATTAGTATCAAAATTATTAAAAGAATATCCAAAATATCGATTTTGTCAATAATTATTAAAATTTTTATTCTCTTGTAGTCACAATTTTTTGTCCATTCATGTCAATTACAATTGTATGTTCTTCTTGTGCTACGGGTTCATTTGTCTTTTCAACCAAAATATGATATTTATCTATAATTCTTTTACCAATAAAAAATTCAAGAGTTCTTTGGATTTTATTTGAAGGTATAATACTAAAATTTTCTATCCACCGAGGGGAAAATGGTAGATGTGTGAAATTCTTTTCTATTTTTTCCATATAAGCTAAGTGCTCATAAGATATATTTTTTTTTACTTTTTTAAGAAATCGAAATATATACCAATTTTTTCCATTTTCGACTTTACCAATTCCAGATGTAGCAAACGGTTCACATGCATATGCATCTCCAACCTTAATTATTTGATTATGCATTTTTTCTTTATAATTTGGAATGAAAGGCCCAGCATGTAAATTATACTGCTTTAATTCATGACCGCCTAAGTTTGTTATTGGTCGCAAACCTCTATTGATGATTTTTTCTGCAATTACTTCACCTAATTCATATAATTTAACACCTGGATTAAATAAATCAATAGCAGATTGAAGTGCTTCCTTAGCAGCTTCTACATAGTTTTGTAACTTAGGATCCTCATCGATATTAACTGTAAACGCAGAATCTGCAATATATCCATTGAAATGTGCGCCTATATCTATTTTCAATAATCCTTTTTCTGGCACTATTGTTTGATCGCCGATCGGAGGGCTATAATGAGCAGCAACCTCATTTAAGGACATATTTATAGGGAAAGAGAGTTCGCATCCACTTTTTATTACTTCAGCTTCACATTTATTCGCAATTTCTAAAAAAGATTGCCCTGGCTTGATTAGTTCTTTCGCTAATTTCTTAGCAGCGATAACTCCTTTTCCGGCTTTAATGTAATCCTCAATATAATTATTAGACATTATTTTTCAATATATTTAATAATACAGAATACAATTAAGGTGTTAATCTATCAGGAGTTCTTGGATACATTACTGCTTCTCTTATGTCATCTAATCCACATAATATAGTAAGCCATCTATCAATCCCAAGACCAAATCCCCCATGAGGTGGCATTCCATATTCGAACGTATTAAGGTGTGTTTTAAATGCAAGAGGATTGAGTCCTTTTTCTTCAAGAGCTTGTGTTAACTGATCTTTATTATGAACTCTAGTACCTCCCGATGTCAATTCTAGCATTCCCTTTTGCAAATCAAATGATTCACTATATTTAGGATTTTCAGAAGGCATTATGTAAAAAGGCTTGATAGACATTGGCCAATGAGTAATATAATAATATCCAGTAAGTTCTTTACCTAATTTTCTATAGGCTTCAGTAGAAATATCTTCTCCAAACTCTATATCAAAATCAAATTTATTATTTATTAACTCAATAATCTCTTCATACCTATATCTTGGAAAAGGGATCTTTGGGATAACTGTCTCTTTTTCTACCTCTAAAAATTTTAAAGCAGGCATTTGGTTTTTTCTAATATCTTTAATAGCATTATGGACCAATTCTTCTAATAACTTAAGAACATCTGTCATTGTTGAAAACGAAATTTCTACATCTAAAGTAAAAATTTCACAAATATGTCTTTTTGTACGAGATTTCTCAGCTCTGAAACAATCACTTATTTCAAAAACTCTTTCATATACTCCACTCAATTGTTCCTTATATAATTGCGCGGATTGAGTAAGAAATGCCTCTTTCTCGAAGTAAATAATAGGAAATAACTCAGTACCTCCCTCGGTTGCGGAGGCTATTATTTTAGGTGTTGTTATCTCAGTAAAATCTCGATCGAACAAAAATCTCCTAATAGATCTAATTAATTCCCCCCTAATTTCAAATATTGCTTGATTTTTGAGGGATCTAAGATCTAATGCTCTATGATTCAGCCTTAGATCTAACTCAGATATTGTTTCACCCGTCATATCTATAGGAAGTTTTTCAGGAGTTGTATTTAAAATTTTAATTTCAGATGGGATGATTTCTACTCCTCCTGGTGCTTCTTTGAACATTTTTACAGTTCCCTTTATCATTATACAATACTGATAACTAACTTTAGCTTTCTCAAAAATTTCATCGGAAACAAATCCCTTTTTTAAAGTAATTTGGCGCTCACCATATTTATCTTGTAAAGATATAAATTTTAATCCTCCAAGATCTCTATAATTTCGGACCCAGCCACCTAAAATTACTTCTTTTCCATCTAAATCTGTAGTTACATCTCTAGTATAATGGGTTTTTCTCCAATCTCCTAATTCGTCCAACTTATTTTCGCTTCAATTTATAATTATTTTCAAAGAAAATATATTTTTTAAAAGTTAAATTAAAAATTAAATTTTTTCCCTCCTATCTTTTATTTAATTATGTTGGAATGGAATGGAAAAAAAAAATTAAAGGATATTTGTTTAGTAGGCGAAAAAGTTAATTTTCTTCACACTTCTGATATTTATACTCCCTGGGGAATTGATACTAACTATGAAGGAAAATGGTCTAATTTACTCATATGGGGAGAAAATAAGTTAGTTCTAAACACAATATTAAAAGACTTCAAAAAAAAAATCTCTCTAATATATATTGATCCTCCTTTTGCTACAGGAGGAGATTTTAATTTAAAGGTCCAAATTGGTGAAGAAGGTAAAATCTTTAACAATATTGCCTATAAAGATAAATGGAACGAAGGTATAGAGACTTATTTAGATTTTTTATATGAACGACTAATTCTAATGAAAATGTTATTAGCAGATAACGGTTCTATATATGTACATTTAGATTGGCATATCTCCCATTATATAAAGTTAATAATGGATGAAATTTTTGGTCATGAAAATTTTAGAAATGAGATAATATGGGCATACCCAGCCGCATCAGTTAAAACAAGAAGGTTTTTTATTAGGTCTTATGATACTATTTTATTCTATTCAAAATCTAACGATTATATTTTTAATGATAATCCTAAGATATATCAAGAATTTTCTGATCGAGTAAAAAACGCATTAAAAAAGGATGATAAGGGAACTTTTTACTATAGAGGGGGCAGTCATAATGGAAAAAAGTTATCTCAGAAAGTATATATAGATAAAGAAGGAATTTTTCCCAGGGATGTCTGGAATGACATTCCCTATATTAGAGCAAACACAACTGAATATCAGGGTTTTTCTACTCAAAAACCGGAACGTCTCTTAAGACGAATTATTTTAGCCTCTACAAATGAAAATGATTTGGTAGGGGATTTTTTTTGTGGTTCAGGTACTACATTAGCAGTAGCAGAAAAACTAGGAAGAAGATGGATTGGGTGTGACTCAAATAATTATGCAATTCATATGGCTAAGAAAAGAGTTTTAAGTTTACAAGAAAGCAATGATATTCTAAATTGGAATAAGAAATATAAAAAACTTGCTAACAACTTTAAAATTTTGAGATATGAAAATGATAAAAGCTTGAAATCCATACTATCAGGATTTCTAAAAAACAATATTCAAATGAATAATGGATTAATCAAGAATACTCCAAGTTTCAATGTGAATATAAACCAGAATGGTAAAAACGTCGAATTAGAATTAATTGATTATAAAGTTCCTTTTATTGAATTATTATCAGATGAAATCAAGAAGCATATTAGTTCATTTTCAGATTGGATTGATTATTGGGCAATAGATTTTGAGTCTAATGAAAATGGGTTTAAAATCATGTGGTCTTCATACAGAACTCCTAAAAATAAAATATTAAACTTAAAATCAGACTTATATCATTATGATGGAACTGGGAATTATCATATTGCAGTAAAGATAGTTGATATCTTTGGATTTGAAATTATGAAGCATTTTAAAATCAATATTATTTCATAAGTTCTCTAAGTAACATTGTTGCGTAACTTCCTCTCTGCAGTGAAAATTCTATTTTAATTTTATACTTTCCAGGATTAAGATCATCATTCGTGATCTCTAGAAGTTTTAACTGAGTGGGCTTAACCGTTAAGGCCCTAATAGATCCTTTAAATTCTGTTTCCAACATGATATTACTGTTGAAAATCTCTTTATTAATCTTTTCTTGTTTTGTAATTTCTTCAAATAATAATTTCATTAATGGATATTCATCCAAATTAGTATTAATTCCGATAATTGGCACAACTATAGTTGCTCGATTTAAATTTAATGCTTTATTTAAATAATTATCATAAGAATTACCATAAATGTATTTTACTGGAGTAATATTTCCATTATAATCATCTAATATACTAATCACGTCTCCGCTTACTGGTTTAAATAATGGAAAACCTTCTTCAACTCTTTTAGATACCATTCTGTTAAATAAATATGATTGAAATGAGCTTATCAAAAGTTTTATAAGATCGGAAGGTAATGTCTTGATAGTGCCCTCATAATCTTCAGGATTATTCATTAAGTAGTCAATCATATTCCTTTCATAATTCAAATTTTTTGGAAACTCATTAAAAGCTCTTTCAAGATCACCTGTAGTCCTCAATTCTCTCCTTACTAATTTTGATTCTGAAGATTCAGTTGAATATGTGGTTAATACAAATTCTTCAAAGACTTTTTTGAAATCTCCTTCTAACATATTACGTCCAACTATATGTGAATTTGGTCTAAAAGTCCCAAATCTCTGAAGTCCAAAATAATTAGGAAATCCAAATTCATTCAAAAGATTTATAATTTTCTCCATATAATTGTTAAAATTCTTATTTGAAGCTAAGTTTCTTATGACAATTGTAAAATTATTACCTAAATGGCTTCCCAATTTGATTGGCTTTCTTGTCGGGTGTATACTCCTAATAAAAATGTCATTTATTTTCAATCTTTTTAACTGTTCAATATAATTACCTTTTATGGATATTTGTTGAACTGAAATAGAATGTTTATCTTTTAGTCCTGAATAATTAAAATGTTGGTAAGGAACTTTCAAAGCATTACTAATTTTTCTTATTGCTTCAAAAGTGTCTTTATTTACTTTCACTAAATTAAAAGTTGTATATCGATCTTTCAATTCTTCTGAAAAGGTGGAGATTGTATAATCTTCCTTTATGTTAAGGATTTTTCCATTTTTATCAATTTCTTTAACGATAAAATCTTTAAAATTTTTCTTGTATTCACCCTTTATCCCCTTAATTTCGCTTGTAGCAAAAGCTTCAATTCCTACAAACTTTTCTATTTCTCTATCGTCATTGCTTGAAAAAAAGTAAGTTTCAATTTCCTTTTCAGACACTTTCTAATCCTATGGTTTAGTATTATAATAATTTTAAATCTCCAGTAATTTTATCAATCTCAGTTGATAAGACAGGTCCGATACCTACTGCTGTTGTTGTACCTGGTGTTAACTGAGTTAATCCCGCATCACTAACAACAAAATAAGTAATTTTTTCAAATTCAAGTTTGATTAATATTTCTTTTAGTTGATCCATATTTTGAATCTTTAATACAACCTTTTTCTGTCCTGAATTCTTCCAATTCTTCCATATTGCCGTACTTTGAACTCGTACTAAATCAGAAGCGGTTACACTAGCATGACAAGACTGCGCACATTTTTTTCCGGTACCCATTTTCAAATCTGTTCTAACTAAAATAACTTGTTTATATTCTTCCACGATAATTCTATTAAGTATTAAGAAGTTAGTTAAATAAATCTTATTGATTATTGAAATTCTACTCTGGTAATATTTCCTGTCAATTCAAGAACTAATTCTTCAAGTTCTTCTTTAGTGAATAATATTTTTTCTCTATCCTCCTCCCAAAGGACAGCTCTGAATTGAATATCACCTGTGGCTAAAAAGATCTCATTTAATGATTTTAGCTTATAAGGATTGATCAAAGCTTCTACAACTGGACGAGGTTTATTAGTTTTTTCAATAAAAATTAATTCATCAACCTCATATGCTTCTTTAATCCAAGTGATTAATTCGGGTGTTAACCTTAGTTTATCTTTCTTCCCTACTACCATAATTATTAAATCTTCATAATCAATTGCTTTAAAAAATGAAATATCTTTAAGAAAAGCAAATTTTTCCTCCTCTTCTTCCAATTGGAGTAGATCTTTTGCCATATCAATTTCAAATTCTGTTATTTCTCCAGCATCAAGTCTAGCTTGACAGTTAGTACACAAAAAACCAGAATTTATACATGTCTTATCTGCTGGAAGATTCTTCATTGATATTATACCAATTTAAAAATTTCAAGATATAAATATTCCCTATATATCATTATGATATTAAGAACTACAATTGAGATCTATTTAAAATTGTTAATTAATTTTTTCATAAATATTCTAAAATATAATACTTAAATACAATTCTATCCGTTTGAACTACAAAATATTGCAAAAAGTAGCCATAAAAATTGGATTATTTCACATTCTAATTTAATGTACTTTTTAATTAGCCCAAAGACAAATAATCGTTTACCTCTTCCTCAATTAATGAGATTTCTTGAAGATGCTTTTTAAAATCTTCTTTAGGGATTTTTTCCCTATTAAGTAAATATTTAGCAAGATTTTTATATTTCGATATAAGCGAAGGATCGATAAAGTTTTCAAGTTTAATACAAAATGAATACAGATAAGAATAAGTTTCAGCATATTTGGAATATTGTAATGACTCTTTAACTTTATCTAAATAATATTGCAGTCTAAGTTTTCGATCTTTAATCTCGTCTTTAAGTGACTTTGATTCTGTTTGGTATTCAATAAATTTTTCATCATCATGGAGTTTTTCTGATATTTCAATTAATTTCTTTGAAATTTCATATTTCTTGATAAAGTTTTGTTCAGTTAAATATTGATGACTTATTTTCTCTCTCTCTTTTGATAAATCTTCTCTTAATTGATCCGATAATGTACCTTTTTGTTCCCAGATTGATTTTAAAATTTTACTCTGTTCAGATATTAAAGATGATCCTGCAATTAATTTCTTATCAGACAAAATTAGTTGTATTATTTTCAAATCAAACATTTCAAGTTTTTCAGGTTGACGATCCCAATTATTAAATAATTCTTGATGATTAAGAATAATTTCATTTATTTTTGGAATTAGCTTTTGTACTTCTCTTATATCATCTTTATCAACAATTATCACTAAATCAGATAATATTTCTGCAATTCGGGTTATTATTACAAAATATTGACCTAATTCTATTGTATTTAGTGATTCTGAACTGCTTTCGGTAAGTTCTGACACAAAAGTTTGTAATGCAGAGAAGAATGAATCAAACATCTCTAATTTTTCATCACTTTGGAAACTTTTATTATACAAGAGGTCCTTTGAATTACTCTGAAAAATGTAAAGTGCTTGAATCAAAGCTGATTTACCTTAGTATCTATTTGATTAAAAAATTAATAAATTTAGAATAATTTATACTTATCTTTTTCAAAAATACAGTTTAAGAGGTAGTTTATTTCATAATTTAAGGAATATTGAATAAATTCTAAAAATATTTCACTTTTAAATCAATTAAATAATATTACAGAAGGTATTTTAATACATTTCATAATTCTATAATATCACAGCTAATATTTCTTAATAACCTCTCTGCACTTGCAGGATCTGTTTTATAAGTATAGAGGATCTTTTTGGTTCTTAACTTTAATTTCACAACTTCTTTTAAACGCTTAACTCGACAGTGAATCGCAAATTCAGAAATCTCCAGAAACTTATTTTCATCAAAAATTTCTCGTGGCATATTAGCTCAACTTTTCTTACTTAATGTAAAGTATGAGTAGATCTATTAATCATAGAATTTTAATTTTATCTTATTTTGCCATACTCTAAACAAAAATTTTATTTTGAATAAATTGTTTTAGAAATTATTCTTACTTTTATAAATACTATATATAAAATTAAGAAACTGGAAAAAAGAAGAGCTGATTAAAATGCCCATTGATGACCCTGTAAAACGTAGAATAGCCAGATATCATTTATTGGAAAAATCAGTATGTAGAAGGTGTGGCGCACTAAATCCAGTTAAAGCGAAGAAATGCAGAAGATGTCATGGGAAAGATCTGCGATTAAAACGAAGAGAGCTTACTAAATAATCTAATTTTCTACTTTTTTGTAAATAGTATTTACCTCTTAATTCAATTATTTTTTGTCTCCTACCTTATTGAATTCTTGAAATAGTGGAAAAATAAGATTGCTCCATATAATACTTACATTCAAATCAATGTAACCTATTAGTTTGTGAGACAAAATGATGTTATCCTATTGAATAACATTTAAATACAGACCTAATAATAATATCCTAGAGGTGACGAAATTATGCCTAAAAATAAATTAAAAATGTCAATCCTCTTGTTTATTCTCGGATTCTTAATTGTGGTTATTCCAGTTAGTACTGTAGCTTGTGGGAGACCTCAATGGAGATTAATGGCGGGTGCATATGCATTGCCCATAACACCAGAAACGACCGAAGAAGGTATTCCTATCAATCCGGATGGGTCGCCAGTTTTTTTAGCGGGATTTGGAGACCCGGGTGAAAGACCCGCTACAGCTGTTCATGATGATATTTATGCAAGGTGTTTGATTCTAAATTATCACGGAAGTACAATGGTCTTTGTAGCACTCGATTTAATCGGATATTTTATCGATCAGGTTGATTTAATAAGAACAGAAATAGAGGATGAATATGATATAGACGCAGACAATATTATAATTGCTTGCACACACACGCATTCAGGACCCGACACGTTGGGGCTCTGGACACCTCCTTATCCAATCCCAGGAGTTAATTGGCCCTATATGGAATTTATTGCGAATCAAATTAAGGTTTGTATAAACCAAGCATACCAAAATATGGAAAGTGCTTATATAAGATTTGCTTCAGCGATTGTTCCTGGATTGATGAAAAATTCCCGGGACGAGGGAAGAGTATATCCAAATTTAGAAGTGATGAAAGTACAAAATCGAAAAGGTAATAACATCGCTACGATGATTAACTATGCTGGTCATCCAGAAGTTCTATGGTCAGATAATTTAGAGATAACATCAGATTATGTGGGGTATCTATGTGATAAAATCGAGGAGCAATTGGGAGGAGTTGCAATTTTCTTCAATGGAGCACTTGGGGGAATGATAACTCCAGATGTAGAAGAACATACATTTGAAAGAGCTGAAGAAATTGGTCATACACTTGCATGTGCTACAATTAATGCCCTAAAATCACGTAGAAGCTATTCTTGGGGTTCATTTTTTCCATTTTGGAAAAATTCTTTCAATTTAGAAAAAGTAGTTTTTGATGTTCCCTTAGAAAATCCTGTATTTTACTATGTAATGAGTATAGGCATGCTTCAAAGAGCTTCACCCTGGTATAACCCTGAAGTCCCTCCTATGGGATCTATAAGGACAGAAGTCAATGTAATCAATATTGGGAAAGCTCAGATCATTACAATGCCAGGAGAAGTTCTCCCTAGCATAGGATACAGATTGAGAGAAGCCATGACAGGTAAATATAAATTCCAGATAGGGTTAGGTAACGATGAATTAGGGTATATTATCCCCGCAGTTGAGTGGGATCCCACACAATACGAAGAATCAATGTCTGTTGGAATGCAAACTGGTATCGCAATGGAAGAAATTCTTACTGAAATGCTGGGAGGAAACTGAGTATCCAAACTAATACCCATCTCATAATAAAATTTTAACTTCTTTTATTTTTTTTCTTTGGATTCTGTATTTGATTTAGACCAAATTCAAGTGAATTAAAGATGAGAATTTAAAATTCGTAAACTTTTTTAATTTTATGACTTAGAGATCTATATAAATAAAAGAAATATCATAAAAAATATTCAATAATTAAATTAACAAAAAGTGAAAAAAAATGGCACAATTAGGCGGAACACCCGTATTAATTATGAAGGAAGGTACGGAGAGACAACGTGGCAGAGATGCTATGCAAAATAATATTGCTGCTGCTATCGTTATCGCAGAAGCGGTACGTACATCATTAGGCCCAAGAGGTATGGATAAAATGTTAGTTGACCAATTTGGTGATGTTGTTATTACCAATGATGGTGCAACCATCCTAAAAGAAATTGATGTACAACATCCAGCTGCTAAAATGATGGTCGAAGTTGCCAAAACTCAAGATTCTGAAGTTGGCGACGGTACAACAACATCAGTTATTCTGGCAGGTGAATTATTAAAAAGAGCTAAAAAACTCTTAGAACAAAAAATCCATCCAACCGTAATCACTGAAGGATTTCGAAAAGCCGCGGATAAATCAATTGAAATTTTGGAAAAAATGTCATTAAAAAGTGGTATCGATGATGAAGAAGGGTTAAAAAATGCTGCTATGACTTGTATGTCAAGTAAAATCGTCTCTGAATCTAAAGAAAAACTTGCCGGCATTTGTATGAATGCTATTAAAGCTATTTCTGAACAGAATGAGGATGGAGGTTGGGTTGCTGATATTGAAAAAGTCCAGATTCAAAAGAAAGAAGGAGATTCAATTGATGATACCAGCTTAATTAAAGGTATTATCTTGGATAAAGAAGTTGTCAGCCCCGGTATGCCAAAAAGCGTAAAAGATGCCAAAATCCTTTTACTTCAATCAGCTATTGAAATTGAAAAAACAGAGTTTGATACAAAACTGCAAATCACCAGTCCAGAACAAATTCAGCAATTCTTGGATGAAGAAGAACATATGTTAAGAACAATGGTAAAGAAAATCGAAAATTCTGGAGCAAATGTCGTAATCTGCCAAAAAGGAATTGATGACATGGCTCAACACTTCCTTACTAGAGCTGGTATCATGGCTGTAAGACGTGTCAAGAAATCTGACATTGAAAAACTCTCAAAAGCCACAGGAGGAATGATTTTCACCAATCTTGATGATATTGTTGCTGATAAACTTGGATGGGCAGGTTTGGTCGAAGAACGAAAAATTATGAACGACTCCTGGATATTCATTGAAGAATGTAAAGACCCAAAATCCGTTGTAATTCTTATAAGAGGGGGAACTGAACTCATCGTTGATGAAGTTGATAGAGCTATTCATGACGCACT
>JBHLLI010000088.1:0-17497 GCA_048885765.1 Candidatus Hermodarchaeota archaeon | reverse complement strand
TTTTCAATTTTATTGGGAGTATCTGTTTCTTGATGGTAAAACTGGACCATCTTTAATAAGTTCAACCCTGTAACAGTGCTTGCTTTTATATTCGATTTTGAAAATGCGGCAGCATCAGTACCCCCTCCAATTAAGCCAACAATCTTTTCAATAAAAGTTCCACCACCTAAACCAGCAATTTTTGCTTTCACACCAGCAACATCAGCTGCATTAATGAGTTTTTGTACAACTTCTTCACTATGGATAGTTCTTGTTGTAGGTTCCTTATCTGAAAAAGTTAAATAATCGGAGCTTTGAATTGCATCAAAATTAATACATTCAGTATCATATTTTTTCAATTCTTCAAGATGGGTTTCAACATAGCGGAATGCTCCTCTTAGAAAGGCTTCTTCAGAACCAAATGATATTAGTCTTATTTCTGTGTTCTTTGGTATCAGATTTTTATTTTTTTGTAGATATCTACCAAGCCCTAATACTATTGCGACAGCACTTAAATTATCAACTGCTCCAGGAACTTTGTTGGCTCTTTTGCCAGGAGACACAAAGAAAAATAATGCTATAACTGGGATTGCTCCAATTATTAATAACCAAATTCCCAAATTAAAAAAAATTCCATAAACGAAAGTAAGATTTATCGCAAATGTGAATATTGAAAGAATGACGAATAGAATAGAACTAAAACACCAAATAAACATAATGCCTAACCCTAAAAAGTTTATTATTGCATAACCATATTTTAAATATCTCAGAAGATTAAATTGTAAAGCACTATCGTGATGCCCTGAGAAGATTAAGATTTTTTTAACTTCAACTTCAGGTATTATCTTTCCTATAACATTTTGAGACGTTTTTTCCTTAAATAATGGATCAATGAACTCTTTGTAGCTAAAAAATTCTTCCCAAGCAACTAAAACGGCTAAAAAAGCAAAAATAGCAGCTAGAATTGAAAATATGAACATCCAGTTTGAATATAAAAACATTTGGATTAGAAAGAATAAGGTAAATGATGATAAAACCAATACTAAGGCAATTTTTATCCAACCGAGGGCAGCACGTGGATGGCAAGTGAAAGGTTCAATATTAACTTCATCGCATGTTTGTTCTAACTCATTCTTGATAAATTTTGCTGCTTTAGCTTCTTGAGGACTACATGGTATTCGGGGGCCACATTCATCGATTATTTTTTGAATGATATCATACATATAATCCGAATCGTTTTTTGATATTTCAATTGTAATATAATTCACCTTGGGCAAATATTATATGGTAAAAAATTTATAATCTTAAAAACCTAATCATGAATTAATAAAATGCTAGAAGAACAATATGTGTGCTTAATATGCGGCTATAACATGATTGGAAAAAAGCATGATTTTTGCCCTTTCTGTGGTTCTTCTAGTGATAACTTCATTACTGCTGAGGAGTGTTCAAAAAGATACAAAGTAGTAGGGATACGAGTTAATGATAAGGTAGATCGCTTAAATTCATATCCTTCTTTAGGATTAGAACATTCTGCTTATAGTGTCAAAATAGATAATAAAAGAATTTGGATAGATTGTCCTTCAACCTTCTCTATAAATTTAGAACCCATGGATAAGATTATTTTTACTCACAATCACTTCTTAGGAGCCTCTAATTTGTATAGAAGTTATTATACAGCATTTATTTGGATACATAAGAATGATTCTGAACATTTCTTTGCTGCAAACCATCCTTTTGATAAAAAATTTGATCAGGGATTCAAAAATATGGGGATTGAAGCCTTTTATATCAATGGTCATACACCAGGATTTACATTTTATGTTTTTGAAAAAACTCTTTTTATTTGTGATTATGTACTATTAAGAAATCAGAAGTTAATATTAAATCCTTATGGTCCTTCTGAGGCAACTCTGGAAGGAGC
The DNA here is from genome assembly GCA_048885765.1 of Candidatus Hermodarchaeota archaeon. GTDB lineage: Archaea > Asgardarchaeota > Lokiarchaeia > Sigyniarchaeales > SOKP01 > Loki-b32. The sequence goes on along the minus strand of JBHLLI010000088.1, from coordinate 15,594 downwards.
TAAAAAGTTAATTATTTCAATTAAAAATAAGGATTTAAATGAGGTGTGTGGGGTAAACTATGTAATGGATTATCAAGAATGGAAAATAAGATTTCTCAAACTAATTTCTTGATAAAAATATTCATTGCTATCAACATTAGATTTATAAATTATATTTATGGCTATAAAAAGAACCGTTAATATTTTTATTTAGAATTCATCTATTATTAAATAGTTGAAATAATAATTAGTCCAACGGCATGATTGCTGATACTTTTAGAGTTTTAGAAGTAGAGTGTCCAGAATGTGGTAGAATAAAGAATATTAATATTCCTGAATCAGTTTTCGCTCAAAAAAAATTTGGATCTATCAAAATACAAATTCCTATTGGTGCAGTATGCCACCAACACCAATTCATAGTTTTTGTTGACACAAAAGGAATTATAAGGGGCTATGAAAATATAGATATAATAATGGGTAAGGTTTCTCCTGAACTTGAGAGAGATATGGCAGGAAGAATAAATCTCAGAAACCTAATCCAACTTTTTGGTATTTACGGTATTTTTAGCCTTATTCACGCAAAAGTATTTAATTATCCTTCTTATATCATTAAAGATGATGAGTTTGAATACTCAGAAAATTTATTAAATTCACTAGGGGATAATTTATTACCAGAGCTTTACAAGGGAAAGAAAACAATCCATATAATTGAAAATCCTGATATTAATAAAATTAAAATAAAAGATATAGATGCGTTAATCATGGATGCCTCACAACATATTTATCAAACTCCGTGGACTATTAAATTAAAATTTGAAGAACAGCTAATTCAAAGAGCCTTAGATATTATTGATGAAGAAGAACAACTCAAACTATTACAGCATGATATAGCTAATTTTGTGAGTGAAGCTCATTATACAGTATCAATCCTTCAAGATTTTGATGTAATCTACGATGATGAATTAATAGAAAAAGTATCAAGAGCTCTTAATATTAAGAAAATTAGTAGTTATAGATTTAATTTAATTAAAGAGTTTATCCGAAGAAATATCTCAAAAAAAATAATTGAAAAAGTAAAGAATAGAGTTGGAGAATTCTTAAGTTTTATTTAATTAGATTTTGTAAGCTTTACTTTTTGATATTTTTTCGAAAAAGTAAAATAGAAACCATTAATTATTTTAACAAAATCATTGTTAATCATATTCAAATTAATAAAAAGGGAATGAAAAATGGTTGTAGTGGGAGACTGGGGGTTCCAAAACCGTTTTAATAGAATAATAAAGCCCAAAAGCGGGCGTTGTGTAATGTTGGCAATTGATCATGGATATTTTGGAAATATTCCCGGTCAATTAAAGTGTTTTACGGATATGAAACCATTATTTGAATATGCTGATGCTCTAATGCTCACAAGAGGGATGCTTAGAAATTGTGTGCCTTCAGAATTGGATGTGCCAATCGTTTTAAGAGTATCAGCAGGAGCTTCAATGTTAAAGGAACTCTCAAATGAAGAAATTAATGTTTCAATTGATGATGCAATAAGGTTAAATGTATCTGCTATTACATGCTCTATTTTTGTAGGAGGTGAGTATGAGAAGCAGACTTTAATGAACCTTTCAAAGCTCGTTAATGAAGGAAATGCTTATGGAATCCCTACTTTAGCAGTCACAGCAGTTGGAAGAGAGATGGTACGAGATGCCCGTTATCTTGGGATGGCTAGTAGGATGGCAGCTGAAATGGGTGCCACTTTTGTTAAGACATACTACTGTGAGAATTTTGAGGAAGTAACAAGTATATGCCCAGCACCTATAGTTATCGCTGGTGGGAAGAAAATTGAAGAAAGAGATGCATTACAGATGTCAAAAAATGCTGTTGATAAGGGTGCAGTAGGGGTGGATATGGGAAGGAATATCTTTCAAAGTGACTCTCCTCTTGGAATGATTAAAGCAGTTAGAACTATAGTCCATGAGAATGCTTCTGTAGACGAAGCTTATGAAATCTATAAGCAAGCACCTAAAGGTCTTTAATAAATTTTTTTTTTACTTTATTTAATATTTATTTAAATTGTAGTATATAGTAATAATATACTTAAGAGTCCAACAATAATAATTTCAGATTAAATTTGCCCCTAGTAAAGAATCTTATAAAACTTCTAAAGCATTTCCAACTACATAAAAGAAGATACTTTGGTATCATTGGAAGCCCTTATGGCTTAAAGCAATCAATTAATTGGCTTGTAAAATATATACTGGTTAATATTTATTATCCTTTCGTGGTACTTCACACTTTTATGTATTTTTTTCCCAAATTCAATATAGATATTAGGTGGGTTTTAATATCTAATATTATTCTCGTGATTTCTGCTTTAATATTAATTTATCGAAAGTACCAGAGAAAAAAATATAAAATTGAAAATATTGGGAGTTTAACCGATGATGGTTGGCGAGCTTGCAATGTAGAACGCTTAGATTCAAATTATAAAATATTGAAAATTGCATTTGTCGGTGATATAATGAGAATTCGTGATTATGAACTTTGGTTTGAACCACGATTAATAGAATTTTTTAAAGACGTTGATTTGGTTATAGGAAATTTCGAGGGGGTTATAACCAATAAAAAAAGCAGAATTAATCATCAAAATCACTCTGAAAGTATTTTAAAGCAACTCCCACGTTTAAAAAATTCCCCCCAAAATTGGCTTTTATGTCTAAGTAATAATCATGCGGCCGATTATACTCTTGGAGATTTAAAAAAAACACTCTACATTCTAAAAAGAAATAATTATCAAATTTTTGGAACAAAGTCATTACCTTATTTCACATTTCATTATTTAAATATAGTTGCTGGAACAATGTGGAGCAATCGAAAAGATAATGGATTTTTTACACGGTTTAGAAGTATTGATAACTATTATAGATCAAACTATTTTAACATCTTATATCCTCACTGGCATTTTGAGAATGAATGCTATGTACGTAAAAAGTTTCAAGATAGAAGTATTAACCTTATTTCTCAAGGGATATATATGAGCAATATAAAAATTAGGGTAAGAGAGATTCTTAATTCATTGAAGCTTTACAAGGTTCTAGAAAAACTTCGTCTCTATCAAATTTTAGAAGAAATGAAAAAGAATCGTAAATCGATACCAAAATGGGATTTGATTTTTGGTAGTCATACTCATGTACCACAGCCTATCAAAGTATATAATAATAAATTACTAGCATATTCAGGTGGTAATTTTATTAATTCTCTTTGGAGAAAAAAGCATATAAGCGGATTGATTATGAAATGTCAAATCGGAAGATCCATGAATATTGGAAGAATTTCTGTTGGAAATGTTGAATGGAGCTACACTATAAATCGAAAAAATAAGATGCTTAAAAAGATAAGCGTTGTCATAGATCTAGAGAGAAATAAGAAGAATTATTACGAAACTCAAGTTAATAAGTTGATAACAACCTTGTTAGTAAGCTTGATTTTCTTATTATTTTGGATTTGTTATTATTATATAATTATTCATTTTGGGATATTATTTTTAATTCTTTATTTAATCGTCTGCTTTTGTACTCCAATTTTGGTACTCTACATTAAATTCTATTAAAGTCAACTTATTAAAGTTTGATTTATTTTTTAATGCATTCGGGTTAATATATTAATATTAAATAAATCGATGTCTTTTCCTATAATAAATAACCTTGAACTCAGGGAAGTAACAGAGGATATTTTACTTGCTCATCAAATTAAGCCACCTTATTATTTTTCTTGTTGTGATGGACTTATCATCCTCCCTAAGAATGGAAGAAATTCAAAAACTATCATTTTGGATTTGAATATTGAACCCTCTCTGATTACTCAAATTGATAAATATTATGGGCCCATATCAAATTATGTTTGTACACATGCACACATGGATCATATGGCTCACATTCATGAATGGGAAAGTTTAGGAGCTCAAATTAACGCTCCAATTCCAGAACACTCATATTTATTAGATCTTTATAACTTTTATAAAGGATTTGGATTCAGTAAAGTTATGGATTTCTCAGTTATAAAAAAGTTTGGAGATTTAAATGGATATGACAAATGCAATAATGTTAAGCCCTTTAATCCTGGTGTAAAATTAAATTTCGAAAATTTAGTGGTGAAATCAATTCCTTTTTTGGGGCACTCTAAAGCACATGTTGGTCTTTTATTACCTGAGGAGAAAATCTTGCATATTAGCTGTTTAGGATTTGATCAACGTAAACCAGGTGAAGATGGATTTGGACCATGGTATGGCTTTGAAGAATGCTCTATCGACCAATATCAAGAAGATATTAATCTTGCTGAATCTATTTTTCTTGAAAAAGCAGATTTATTAACCTCAAGCCATTCTTATATTGTAAAGAACCCCGATCCTACTCCATTTTCATATATGCGAGAAAAGATAAAAAATAATCAAAATTTAGTTGATCATGCTATTTTATCTCTTAAATCATCAAGAAATTCCAAAGTGTATATTGAGGATCTGCTTGAGCTAGATATATTCTTCCCAAAAAGAAAAATGAGAGGATTTATGTTAGAGATCTATAATTTTTGGGAAATTGGAATAATAAGTAAACATCTAGAAAGAAGTGAGCATTTAAAATGAATTATAGACTATTATTTAGTCTTTATCTGGTTCTAGGATTACTTTAATACTTTCAGCGGCTTCACAAACTACATTAAATGCTTCCTGAGCCTTACTGAATGGGAATCTGTGTGTAATTAAATCTATTACATTTATTCTTTTTGAAAGAATCCAATTATATGCTTCGTCTAAATCTTCTGGTGCAGCTCCATAAGAAGTCATTATAGTAATTTCATTTCTCCAATATTTATTTATCGGTACATTAAGGAAAACCCAAGGTTCTGGCACTGCAAAAAAGATAATTTTACCTCCCGGTGCTGCGCATTCCAGTGCTTGATTTGCTGCTGCTACTGCTCCAGTACAAACTATAACTATATCAGCTAATCTATACTTGTTAATTTTTTTTATCTCTTCTGGTAAATCGACATCTGCTTTATAAATTTCATCAGCTCCAAATTCTTTTGCTTTTTGTAAACGAAATTCGTTAATATCGGTAGCAATCACCTTTTTTGCCCCTCTAAGTTTGGCTAATTTAATATGCAGTAATCCAGAAGCGCCACATCCTTGAATTAAAACAGTTAAACCCTTTTTAATATTTGCTAAACGTTGTGCTCTACATACGCAACCTAATGGTTCAATGAAAACAGCTTCTTCATATGAAACATTCTTGTCTAAGACATAAACTCCTTTTTTTTCAAGATTAATATTTGGTATTCTAACATATTCAGCAAAACCTCCAGGATCGAAATTTGTATTGTGAAGTAAATTACAAGCTGTATGATGCCCTTGTTTGCAATAATGACATTCAAAACAAGGAACATGATGAGACACAAACACTCGATCACCTATTCTAAGATGCTTGATTGAATCACTTTTCTCTACTATATCTCCAGCAATTTCATGACCCAAAATTAACGAATCAACACTTAATTTTTCCATTTTTGCTTTTCGATAATATTCTAAAATGTCTGAGCCACATATACCAGATTTTTTTACCTTAACCAAGAATTCGCCTTCACCAATTACTGGTTTATCAATTTCGTCAGTTCGTATGTCATCATTACTATAATATCGTACAACTCTCATTTTTAAAATTCTTATACTGATTTATTAAAATATATTTAATGTAAGGGTATTTATAACTTTTGAATTAATCCTATTTTATAGATTTATGTATTAATGGAGGAAACACTTGAAAAACAATATGTAAAAAAGAAAAGGAAAAAGAAAAAATAATAAAAATAAATTAACTATTTCGCAAACCTTCTTCGCAACAATTTAAATGCAATATCCGTTCCCATTCCTTGATTATAAGCTAATTCAATCCAAAGCATACCAAGGGGTTCAACTAGTCTCGCATTTTTAAGTGGACCCGCATCTATAACATCAAATCCAAGATCGATTCCTAACTGTTTTGTTTTTGATTTCGCCTCTCGATCATCCCCACAGATGAATAAACTTGCTTGTTGAGAACCAAATTGTAATTTATTTAGACTTTCGACTCCAATTGTATGTACTGCTTTTATTACTTTAGCCCCAACTGCCCATTTTGCTATCTTTTCTGCTGCAGAGGGAGTAATCGCTACTACAGTCCCCCCTAAATGAGGTGCTGCAGTTGTAGTAGAATCTATAATAATTTTACCATTCAAATCCCCTGCTTGCTTGATTGAATCTTTTGCTCCTGACCAAGGGACTGTGAGGACTATAACATCTCCAAATTTTGCAGCTTCTTCATAACTTCCTCCAATTGCGCTAGAACCAATAGAATTAGCTAATTTTTTAGCTTTCTCGGGATCGCGAGAACCAAACATGATTGTATAACCTTTTTGTACCCAAAGTTTACCTAAAGTACTACCTAATCTTCCTGTCCCTCCTATAATTCCAATTTTCATGATAAGTCACTTCAAAATGAATTTCATTTTAACAAAAGTAGTTATTCCATTGAATAAAATATACCTTTTGATATTTAAATCTTAGTTTGTGGTTTTAATTGCTTACAAATCTTACCAATTAGTGGATTTCAGGATTAAGCACTCAACTTTAAAAAATAAAGAAAAAGAAATGAATAAAAAAAAAGCAAACTTAGTGCTTCTTATTAGATTTACTCCTGATGAGCATTTTAAAACTTTCATCATCAAGATCTTTGAACATCTTTAATTCATTTGTTAAAAAATCATGTAGAGCTATCCTAATTGCTTCACTTCGAGAAGGATAAACCCCCATATCATTTAAAATTTGAATTGCTTGCAAATACTTTTCTGGTAAGTTTATGGTTATTATCTTCATTTTACACAACCCTTTTTATAAAATATGCAAATTTTTTCTGAATCCTCAGTAATATACTTTATATATTTTGTCGGAAGGTTTATAAATTGTTAATATTAATCCTTTAATTGTATTAACCGCTTAATCGCTAACGAATATCCATCTATCAAACATCTAATGATTGTAAAGATCTATTAATCCTCTAATATAAATCATAAAAAAATAACATAATAATAAAAAAGGTTGATTATTATGGTTTTGAAAAGGATTTTATATGTAAAATTAGTGAAAATGCGGAATTATATAATTCTGCATGACCAACTTCCTTGATACCTTCTAAATAGTTTACTGTATAGTCCTCTTCCCTTTTTAAATAAGTTTTATTTCTAGTCTTATGGTGTTCATCGAAAAAAGCATCAATTTTCAGGACTTGTTTATCTAACCGAGTAGGCATTTGAGGCATCATATTAAATGTAAACACTAAATCTGGTTCTGATTCGTTAGAAGCATCTACAACAAAAAGAATATTTGGTTCAGCAACAGCTAGGAAACTTTCTAGTGAGTGAAATATGTCATCAACAGAAATAGTTAAAGTAGAATTTCCATCTATTTCAAAAGCACTACAATCACTAATTTTGGGTAGAAGAAATTTTTCTTTACCACGGAAAGCAAGACTCATTTCATTTGGATTTAGAAAGCTCTTTATAATTGGATCCTCTTTATCCAAAGTAAAGTTGTTTGTAATTGTCTGAGTTTTTACATAGATAATTAAGGATCCCGCTGAGATTAAATTAATTTTCTGATAATAAATGTTGAAGATGGGATTATATGGTAAATTGATAACTTCTTTATTAGTTCCAAAACCTAATTGAGCCATTATATTTGTAGGTACTTGACTAGTTAGCGTAAACAATAGGAATGATCTAAAATCTCTCAATTCAATATAGTTAGAGAATCTTTCAAAAACTTTCTTAATTTTAGCTATTTTTTCTGTAAGTTCATTAGACATTTTTATTACTTTAAAGGAGATAATTTAGGTTAGTTGGATTATGGAATTAAGGATTATAATTAAATCTAATCATCTATATATTTTGAAAGAAATTCTTGTAATGAGTTCTTAACATCTCGAGTGATATGGTGTTCTATATCACAAGATAGCTTTTCAATAGCAGTTTCGTCTTCAATTTTTAAAACCTTTGAGAAAAATTGGTAAAGAAGGGAGTGAATTTCATTTAATTGTCTAGCAATTTTTTTACCTTCTTCAGTCAACCTTATGGCTTTTCTAGGTTCCCAATTAATTAATCCTCTTTTCTTTAATTTTTCTAACATACCTGTTACAGAAGCAGGTTCTACTTGAAGATTTTCTGCAATCTCACTATTGGAAACCCACCCTCCCTTTTTGGTTCGTGAAATTAAATATATTTCATCTAAATATCTTTGATAGCTTTCAGGAATATCTGATATTTTGGAATTCATTTTCAATGTTTTTTTTGACATCTCTTAGATATAAAATAGATTCTTCTCATTTAACATATTTTCAATTTTAAAATTCTTATTACAAATAATTCTTCCCAATTCATCATTTTTTATCTTTTTTCTTTTGAAGAATAAATTAAAAATTCTTAACCAATCAAGCGATTTAAAAGAATTAAAGAATTTATATTTAAGTTGTTCTTTTTATGATTATATTTCATTAATCTTTATTTTAAAATACGCAAATGGTAAAAAAATTCACTGGAACTTTATTTTTAGTGGTTGGAAATTCTGGCTCTGGAAAAGATTCAATAATTTCAGGAGTTATTAAAAAATATCCATCAGAATTGAAAAATATTTATGCTCCAAAAAGGTATATTACAAGACCACCATCTAAATTCGAAGAAAACATTTCCATATCACCCGATGAATTTGCTAAAATGGAAATGAAAGAGTATTTTGCCTTAAAATGGCACATATATGATTTGGATTATGGGATTTCCAGAGAAATTGATGATTACCTTAAAAATGGGCACCCTGTTATTATCAACGTTAGTCGTACAATAATAAATGAAGTGAGAAAAAAATATGAAAATGTAAAAGTAATATTTATTGAAGTGCCTTTCGAAATCACTTATCAAAGAATTAAAGATAGAAAAAGAGAAAGTGAAGAATTATTAAAAGCAAGAATTGAACGGGCAAAAAAAAACCAAAAATTTCCAGAAGCAGATTTTGTTATAGATAACTCTGGGGATTTGGAAGATTCTATTAGCGCTATTCTGAATTATGTATTAAACATAATAAATAAAAAAGAAAAAGAGAATAATTAGATAAATTTTTTTTAGAAACAAACATTTGATTTATTATCAAATAAATATACCATGGCTCGGTTCGTATAGTGGTTAGTATTGGGGACTGTGAATCCCTAGAAGTGTAAGATTTCTCTTGCTACTGGGGAGAGACGGGTTCAAACGGAAAGCGAATCACTCTTTTCGGGGCAATTCCCGTACCGAGCCCTCTTATTTTTTATGATTTAGTAAACGGGGTAAAACTTTGGAAGAATTAGATCCAGATAAACTTAGAGATCTTCCGGGATGGGAAAAAGATGCACCAGTTCCATTATGTATGGGAGGAGACTATCGAGCATTGACCTTTTGTTGCAAACCAGGTTATTCATTGACCTTTGGTTTTAAATGCAAAAGAGATGAAAAATTAAAAGAAATTGGGCTCAGTCCAGAGGCTCTTATCAAAATTAAGGAACAATTTTCAAAGGAGAATAATTGGGATTCTGAATTAGTTTGTTTTGGGTCTCTCTCATATTGCTGTATGAGGCGAGATGGTTGTCCAAAAAGGGATTTTGCCTTATTCGAAAGATACCCAAATATGACCTTAGAGAGTATAATGACTAAATACTTTCAAAAAAAAAAGGAATTATCCAAAAGAATTTTGATAAGTATTAAAGATCCTGTCGGAAAAAAAAAAGTAAAACCATATCTAGATTGTTTCTAAAAACTCATATTTCTCATGCGAAAAAAGGGAAATTTTATATACCACTATTTTTTTCATTAGCTTAAGATGCTACTTGAACAAGTTTTGCCTCATCCGTATCGGGAGGATATTTATATTAATCAGATAATAACTCCTCACAATAAAGTTACACAGAGCGACAAACAAATGGTTAATCGTCTGCTTTTAAAAGAAGTCGCAAGAAAAGGATTAGAATTATCTGCCTCAAGTTGAAGCTTTTTATATAAATAATATAAAAAAAAAGATTGAAATTAATAATTATTTATTGATTTTTTTGCATATTAAGGGTACTACATAACCTAATACAAATGTAGCTAATGCATATCTAGCAAATCGATAATAAACACTGTTAATTGTTATTACATATTCAAATGGTACAAACACGACAAGCAAAATAACTATCATTATTATGATGTTCAATATCTTCTGTTTGGTAGTTAATTGAGAGGGATCGTATTTAACATATTCTTGCTCCAATAGATAACCAATGCCAAACCCTAATATCGCACCTCCTACTTGAGCAAATCCTCCATCGTCAGCATAAAGGACTGGTGGTAAAACTAATCCTAATCCAGCATTTGGAAATAGAATAATTCCAACAAGGAATAAAATTATAGCAATCGCAGCTATTAATATTATTTTAACAATAAAATTTAATTTGTTGAATTGTTCCGAGAAAAAAGGTTCAGCATATATTATTAAAAATAAAACTCCAAGACCTATTAAAAATCCCCCTACCACATCTTGAAGATCATGCACTCCAATAATCATTCTTGATATTGCAACAAGGAATATTATAACAGAAATAATTATAGGAACAAGCGGTAGGTTATTCTTTTTAAATTTATCTTTAAACTCATTTGCTGAAAAGCTCCAAAAAGCAGTAGAATTTTGTGTATGACCTGATGGAAATCCATAAGAAGGCTCTACAAAACCATATTCTTCAGCAGCATCAACATTAGTTGCTGGTCGAGGATCTTGACCTATAGATTTCAATAATTGATTAAGATATTGGGAGATTAGTAAGACTACAGCTAAATTTTTAGCGTAACTCTTATTATAACCTAAATACAACATAGCTATGATAATTATAAAAACAATAGACTCCCCAAGAAAGGTAATAGCTTTAAAAATAGCTTGGATAGTAGAACTCGAACTATAAAAAGCTTCATTAAGCCCAGTGTAATATAGAATCAATCCGATTACTAATACCACTAAAGCAGTAATTCCGATAATCATTAAAGCTCTTTTTGATAAATATTCTCTTTTTTCAGACATTTTTTTTTAACCAATATAAAATTGATTAAAATTTTATGTGTTTTAAATATTAATAAAGTTTTGTACAAAATTTACCCATAAAAATCAGAAATTACAGATAAAAAATACATAAAAAGAGTGCTATTTATTCTATTTTAATATCAGTTTGTTTTTCATCAATTTTTTTAAGCTTTACCTCCAGGATACCATTTGTATACCGGGCACGTGCATAATCTGAATTAATAGCTGAAGGTAATTTAATTTCTTTATAATAGGCTCTACCTTTAATGTTAGATTTAGTTGATATAGTTAAGGAGTCTCTAGTAGCTTTTAATTCAATTTCCTCTTTCGTGACCCCAGGCATTTCACAAATAACAATAATCTGATCTCCTTGTTCGTTTACTTCTGTCAAAGGTTCTCTAACTTTTTTAACCTCAGGTTCTCCGGAATATGGTTTCGCTTTTAGGTTACCGAAAGAATCAATTATGGGTTTTCCATCAGGCCCGATATTAATATTAAACCCGTACATTATAGGAAATCCAAATTTCCCTTTGTGTTTAGTAAATTCTCTCATAATATCTTCAGGAGAGAGATCTTGAAATTCAGAAGGTAAATTTTCTGAAATTTTTTCAAAAATATCCTTAAAAAGACGTTGAAAATCTTTAGAACGAAATAATTTTGTAGGATCTATTAAAAATTTATTGGGATCACTAAAAAACTTGGTTGGGTCTTCAATGAATTTAGAAAAATCAAAAGGTTCTCTTTTTTCTTCATCCTCATCCTCGTCTTCATCGTCATCTCTTTTCTTTTTTGGCAAGCTCATCCCTCTTTATTATTAAATCATATTAATAATTATCAATTAAATTTAATAACCAATATTTTTAATTAAATATTATAATAGCTAAAAACTAATTAGTTTATAATCTAGAAAAAATTGTTTGGATTAATAAATTTATTCTACATAAAAACTAAGTTATGAAAAATTAAAAATTGGAGAGGAGATTAAATTGTATTCTGAAATTTCGGATGATGAAAAGGAGATGTATATCTCGGTCTTACAGGAAGCTCCAATAATGCCTTTTTCTAATTTCGTATCGCGTGGTGATATTCCTGACCCCGTAGATATTTCTAGACCACGAAGCTATATAGATCGAGAAGTATATAGACTTGTACAACAAACTTCTAGAGATAAAGCAAGTCGATTAATCCCTATTCTAGGATCAGCAGGAACTGGAAAAACTCATGCATACCATTCCTTTAAAGATAAAGAGCGTGAAAACAGGAAAAAATTAGAGGGCGTGGGGGAATTAGAAGAAATAGATGCTAGTAAGGCTGCTACCTCTGCAGATTGGACAATCGTTTATGTCCCAAGTCCTCCAGCAAGCATTCGGGTCTTACTTCATGTTTATACATGTATTATTGAAGAACTTGGAGCAGAGTTGATAGATATTGTTTCTGATAAATTGGTTAAAAAATGGGGAGGGAGTAAAAAGGGAATTTTCCAAAAACCTAAACTGGATGAAGTAATTCAATTAGGGATTAGAGAATTTCCAGGAGTATTTGCTGATTGTGTCAAGGCTCTAGTAACTTATCAGTTAGACAAAAATAAAAAACCACTTGCTGAAAGATGGCTACTTGGAGAAGATTTAGAAGATGAGGAATTAAATGAAATTGGGATTAATTCAGTACTCGAAGAAGATGATGTTTGCCTTGCTATGATTAAAATAATTACAGAAAATTTAGATAGAGTTCTTATTCTTTACTTTGATGAATTAGAGAGCCCATATAGGATGTTAGGCGAAGCTGCTGAAATGAAATTCCTTGAGATTTTAAAGAGATTATATAATGAGGTTAAAGGATTAGTCATAACTATAGCTGTGTTGAAAGAAATTTGGCCAAGAATTATTGAAATTGCAGATGCTCCCTTGCGATCAAGAATGGAACCTGAGCAAGAATTAAAACCATTTAGTTTAAATGATTTAAAAATTTATTTTTCAAAATCTATGGAAGTCTTCTGGGAAGACAATAACTTAAATCCTCCATTGTATCCATTATTCCCATTAAATGAAAAATTAATCGAAATGATTTATGATAAAACTAAGGGTAATCCAAGAAATTCAATAAAACTTTGTAGAAGGTTCATTGATAAGATAGTCATGGAAGAAATGTCAGTAGACGAATTATTGAAGGTTGGGGCAGAAATAGTAGCAACAGCTAAACCTAAAGGCGAACTAGAAGAGGAGGAAATAATTGATTTTTCCAAACCAAGAGAACTTATAAAGAAAACAATTGAAGATATTTTAGCAGAAGAAGAATATTCCATTGAAGTGAATCCACAATCAGTTGCTGGTGCTACTTTGAAGTACATTAATATGGTTGGAGAACAAAAAGGGAAAAAGTTTAAGACGCAAATGGAATATAAATTCAAACTTGGAAAGAGAACACAGACATTGGCAGCATTAATCGAAGCTGAAGGCAGAAAATGGGGTTTAGAAATTCCTTCAATTAAAACTTTCGATAGGAGTGCGGGAGTTGCAGGATATTATGCTGCTAAACGTTTAAAAGATGCAATTGCTGAAAAGCAAATTGATTTTGGACTATTGATAGTGCCTCAAGGAACTGGAGGGGCTAAATACGAGATGATTCTCAAAGATAATCCAGATCTCCATAAAGTAGAACTGAATAATGATATTGGAGAAAAATTAATTGCTAATGCACTAAAACATCCTACAGAAAAAGGTTGGGAAATCTGTCAAATTATTTTCAAGGATATTGGAGAATATCAACCTCCTGTGGAAGAAGAACCTCCATCTAATGAAGAAAATATTGAATAATTTTATTTTTTTAAATTTTTTTTAAAAGATCCCTTATATTTTCATCAATATTATTTAATTCTATTGCTAATTTGGAAGCTCTCTGAGTATTGTTTTTCAATTTTATCAATAAATCAACGAGCTCATGTTCTTCAAAAGTAAGAGAAATCTCAATTAACTTTTCTATTGGTTCAACGAACTTATCATATATTTGTAGTTGATTTACTTCTAGATTTGTCGCTACTTTTTCGAGTTCTTTGTAAAGATTTTCACGTTCCTTTATCAGATCAGGAAAAAATCCTACTTGTTCTCCTTTATTAGATAAAAAGGTTGCAATTTCTTCTTCTTGTATAATTTCCGCTAATTCAGCAGCTTTTAAAAAACTCTTCTTAGCTTTTCGATAAAATTCTTTGTTCAATAAATCTTCAGCAATTTTTACTTCAGCTGCGAGTTTTTCTGGGATTTCCTCTCCAAGATCTATCAGTTCACGTGCTTCAGATAGTTTTCCATCATCAAGCATTTTCTTTGTTCTGTCATTTATAGTTTCTTTAATAATTTTGGGTTCCTGTAATTTCTCCATCAAACTCAAAATTGAAGTAATTGCATTATTCAAAATTTGCGTCATTTTACTCTTATCATTTGTATAATTTTGAATAACTGTTTCTTCGACGTTATTAAAAATACTTTTTACTGAAACTAAGTCTTCTTCCTCTTGTAATATGAAACTCAGATATAAATTCTGTTTTTCGAGAGAATCAGAGCTGATTTTTTTTGAAAAATATCGATTATCACCCTCTCTTATTGTTATATCTAACAACTGTTTTTTATCATGTTTTTCTGAAAATTGCTTTAAAATAGTAGGTGATAATTTATCTTCTTTTTTTAAGTAGTATTCCGCGATAATATTTGGTCCAAATGATGGATCAATTTCATATAAAATTATTGCTCGTGGCATTTTATCCGATCAATGATAATAATTTATTAGTGATTAATTATATTTTTTAGACTTAATAAGTCTTAATAAGTAAATAGGATAAGTATATACCTTAAATGATTATTTTTTTAGAGAAAGTGGTTCTCTTTTCATTCTGAACTGCTCTTGAAAAAGGCTAATATCACCATTATACCATTGGGCATATTTCTCACTAAAGATTTGATCAATTTTCTCTATAGGAACATCGGCATAAGACCCATAATCACCAATATATTCCACAAAAATATTTCCATCTTCACCGAGGGATTCAAATAATGCATCATTTTCTCCATTAAATTCAATTATCGGTAGGAAACCTCCTTTTATAGAAGTTTCTCTATCAAATACTGGGGTAGCTTTTACCCATTTACCATTTAGTAATAATTCACTATATGCATGGCAATGGAAGGCATTTGTACCCATTAAATCTACTACCCTTTTAGAGATTTTATGGTTTATAATATCAACCATGTGAATTCGAGCAGGAATGCCAACCGCACGAGCAAATGTAGACAAAAGCGTTGCCTTAGACATACAAAAACCATTCCTTCGACGTAGAGTTACTGATGCTTTAAGATTTGCTTTAATCTTTGGATAATAAGTAAACATATTATATTTAATCTCATTTTGAACCCAATAGAATAAAGCAATAGCCTTTTCTTTATCGTCTTTTAAGCCTTTTGTTATTTCAATAGCGGTTT
>JBHLLI010000087.1:0-17680 GCA_048885765.1 Candidatus Hermodarchaeota archaeon | reverse complement strand
AATTTCAATAATAATTAATTTGAATTTTGAATATAATTATTTATCAAAAGTAAGAAAAATATTTAGAATTTATTATAGAGTACAAGTTAAAATACTAAAGTAAGGATTTATCATGAAAATCTTATTAATTCACTCTCAGGATGTTGATGTTGTTAAGAATAAAGAAGCGACCAGTAATCCTCAGGAGTTTTCAGAAGACTTAATAAAAATGGAAGGTTTAATACTTGTTTGCTTCGTTTCTATTGAAGATCAAGATACATATGATACAAATTTAATTGCTAAGCAAGGAGCAGATGAAATTGAAGCTGCAATATTACAAATTACTGAATTTCCAGAAAAACTTAGAGAAAAAAATGAAGAAATAAGAGCATATAATCAGAAGATTGAGAAGGGTGAATTAAAAGGAAAACTTAAAAAATTTATAGAACTCACTAAAGATCGTAATGTTTACCATGTTGATAAAGTACTAGTATACCCTTGGGCTCACTTAAGCAAATTCCTTAGTAGTGATCCAAATGCTATGGAAGTTTGTCCAAAAATAGCAAAAAATTTAGAAGAAAGAGGAATAGAAGCTAAATTTTCTCCATTTGGGTGGTATAAATCATTTAAGATTAATTGTCTAGGACATGAAATGGCTGAAATGTATAGAGATGTTAAATTAGCAATAAAACCTGAAGAACAAGTACAAAATTCAGTGTTTAAGATTATTACTAATTCGGGGAAAGAATTAGATATAGAAATAAGTGATGAAAATGAATTGATGTTTCCAAAAGAAATAAAGGATCAAGATTTTCAATCATTTCTAAAATCTGAATTAGGATCGAGAAAAGTGGATAAAGCTATAGAGCCAGTTCATATAAAAATGATGAAGGAATTTGAGTTGGTAGATTTTGATCCTAATACAGATGCCGGAAATTTAAGATGGTATACAAAAGGAGTCATTATGAAGAATTTAATTAAAAATTTTATCGAAGATCGATTAATCGATTATGGGGCAATACTTATTGACACTCCAATTATGTATACTGTTAAAAAGAAAAAATTGACTGCACAAACTGCACGATTTCCCGCGAGAAGTTATTGGCTTGAATCTGGAAAAGACAGATATCTCTTAAGATATGCAAGTGACTTTCTTTTATTTGATTTATTCTCACAAATGAATTTAAAACCTAATTATCTTCCACTAAGAGCATATGAGTATGAGCAATATGATTTTCGAAGAGAACAAGAAGGTGAGTTGTCAGGATTAAGACGATTACGCGGATTTATCATGCCAGACCTACATACGCTTTGTAGAGATATTGAATCATCTGTAGATGAATTTATCAAACAATATGATTTAATTAAAGAACTTGAAAAAGATTTAGGTATTAAAACATATGTTATTTTCAGAGTAACAAAAGAATTTTATGCAGAAAATAAGGATTGGATTATTGATTTAATAAAAAAAGAAAAAGATCCCGCATTATTAGAATTATGGGACCAAAGATACTACTACTATGTTTTAAAATTTGAAAGAAATGTTTTATCTAATCAAGACAAGAGTGCTACGTTAGCTACAAACCAAATAGATGTCGAAAGCTCGTTAGAATATATGGTCGACAACGATGGTGTAAAAAGAGAAAAATACAATATTTCTTTTGTTGATACTGATGGCCAAATAAAATATCCTATTATTCTTCATAATTCTCCAACTGGTGCTGTAGAAAGAATATTATGGGGTTTGATCGAATCTGCTATTCGATATAAAGATAAAATAGTTCCAGGATTCAAAACTTGGTTATCTCCGATACAAGTACGAATTATAACTGTTAGCGATGAACAAAATGAATATGCTGAAAAATTATTAAATATAATTAATGGGGAAGAATATAGAGCAGATTTTGATGATCGAGAAGAATCTGTAGGAAAGAAGATAAGACAATCTGAAATCGAGTGGATACCTTATACAATAATCATTGGTAAGAAAGAACAAGAAAACCAAACGATATCTATTAGAAGGAGACTCATCGGTGAACCATTTGGTCCAAAAAAACAGACGGCAGAACAGCTTAATGATGTTAAATTAGATAAGTTGCTTGAAATATTAGAAGAAGACACACGAAATTTTCCAAGATACAAATTACCTATACCTTTTAGAAGAATATCCACAAGAGTTTATTTTAGACGGTAAGCCAACGAATAAATTCTATTAAAAAAATATTTATGCGATCTGTTATTTTAAGCATAAAGAACCTTTTTTTTATGTTATGAAAGTTAAGGCAGTTATTTTTGATTTAGGAGGAGTTGTTATAAATTTAGATTTCTCTAACTTTTATAATAAGATTATTATTCAATCTCCTTTAAATAAACCTCAAACACCAATCATGCTAGAATTTTTTAGACAATCTGATATGTATCATCAAGGCACCATGACTGATGATGAATTTTATCAACTTGCTTGTGATCTCCTTCAAGTTTGTATGTTGGATCAATCTGACTTTTTTGATGCCTTTAATAGTATAATATCTGGTTATAATACCGATGTTGCCGAAATAATCAAATCAATCCGAGAAAGTAATCAATTTAAGCTACTAGCTTTATCTAATGTGAATGCCAGCCACTGGAATTTTATATTAAATAAAGGATGGGCGTTTATTCATTGGTTTGATGAGTTGATTCTATCCCATGAAACTCATTTAATTAAGCCAAATCCTGAAGCTTTTGAATTTGCTATTAAAAAAGCAGGTTGTAAACCAAAACAAATTGTCTATATAGATGATGGGTTGAATAACATAAGATCAGCTAAAAAATTAGGAATAAACGGTATAAAATTCACGAATTCAGATGAATTATTGAATGAACTTAGAAAATTAAATATAGTTAAAGAGTAGAGTTTATAGATTTACTCATTCAATTAAATCTTCAAGGCATGCTTTTGCGATCTTTTCAAAAGCAATTTCGACATTTTCACCTGTTTTAGCTGAAGTCTCCATATACTCACAACTCAACCTTTTGGCTAAATCTTCTGCTTCTTCTCGATCAACTTCTCTTTCTAAGTCAACTTTATTACCTAAAAGTAACATAGGAATGGTTTTTTTAACTGTTTTTTTAATCGAGCTGACCCAACCAGGAATTTTCAGCAGAGTTTGACTGGATGATAAATCAAAAACACCTAATGCAGCATTGCTCCCTTTAAAATATATAGTTCTGAGCTTATGGAACTGAGGTTGGCCTCCAATATCCCATAAAAGCAAACGGACATTTTTACTATCAAGTTCTACGTCTTTAATAAGGAAGTTGCTACCTATAGTTTTTTTAAGGTCATCACTAAAATAATCCTTAATATATCGCAATAAGAGAGATGTTTTACCAACTCCTCCTGGACCAAAGAGAGTAATTTTAAATTTATATTGAGATTCTGGACTCATCTTTAATTTCCTCGATTAAGAATAATTAAATGCATTGCTATTTAAAAGTTAATTAATAAGTTTTTATTTATTATGAATTTACTTTGATAATAATTAATTCATCGCTTATTATTATCATAATATCTTTTTAAAATATTTATATCTTTATAATATAGCCTTATTATTTTTTATTTTACGACGTTTTCTTTTTTTTTCCACTACTACCGATTTTTCTCATAATCCACTCAGGAGTTCCAACACCACCAAAAAATTTCAACCAAATATACATAAGCAATCCTAGAAATCCACAATAACCAACCCAGACAATAGGATAAAACATAATTGAAAATTGGCCACCATAAAGAGGTAAGAATAAATATTGAATTAAGAAAAGAGATAAACTAGTTTTTCCGTAAAATAACACTAATTTAACAACATCATTGGTATGTTTTTTAATATCAATAATATAAAAACATACTGCAATAAGAACGAATGCAACACCAAGATTATAGAACATATTGTGACCAGTACACCTTACCATAAATATCGGCATTGCATCAAAATGATAATAATCTTGCCAATTAGCGATCTGGAGTAAGTCAATATGTAAATACTCAGAACGTATAACTACACCAGGGGTTGTATACTCTCCAGGAACAACTCTTGCTAGACCAAATTCCCAAATATTAAAAGCAGCTCCCCTTGGAACAATCATGAATATTCCTACCAATACAAAAATTATTCCATAAATGAGAAAGATTCTAAACAGTTTATAATACGATTCTTTAGTTCCTTCCATCATTGCTTCGTATAGGAACTCCCCAAATATAGTAGACATAAAACAGACTGCTAGATATGGTAAAAATGGTACTTGGGGAAGCGGAGAAGTGATAAGAAAATGTAAAATATAAACTCCTGTATTCACATCCTTAAATAAAAAGAGCACATCTCGAATCCAAGGAGAAAAGTATATTATTAATAGTCCAATTATTGCTCGAGTAGTTTTGCTGAATTTAATAGCATAATATGAGAAAATTTGAGAAAAACCAATAAACATTAAAATGTTCCAACCCCATAAATTGGCAGGAAAAGGGACCGAAAGGTTTGAAGTCATTAGAGACATCGGATTAAATAAAACACCAATTATGATGATTACTCCTCCTCTTATAAAAATACCGTTACGTACTGCTTTATTAGAGATTCGTTCTTTTTTTCTTTTAAGGCTGAAAACAACACTAAGAGCTGAAAGAAAAACGAATAATGAAGGACCTAGAACATCCATAAAAGCGAAAACAAGTCCATAGATGTATACCCAATCACTATCAAGCCAACTAATAGCTGCATGAGCCAATATTATCCATACTAAGGCAAATCCTTTAACAAAATCTATTGAAGCAATACGCTTTGACGTATCATTTTTCAATTCATTATTATTGAATTCTTCTTCAATTTTCATCGACATTCTTAATCCTACTCTCTTTTCTAAAACAAAGAATCTAATATTTCACTATGTAAAATTCTATATTACTAATTTTAAATTTTAGACTATTTAATTCTTTTTACTTTTTTATTTATCCGCAAGAATGACAAAAAAGAAAGCATAGGGTAAAAGAAAGATAAATTATGAATGATCTCCCTTCTTTCAATCCTTAGTTAAAATAAGTTAATACAATATATACGTACCTAATGTGTTTTATTGAATTAGAATACCTCTCCCTAATTTATGTTGTATTACCTTTATCTTTAGATAAACAATAGTTGTTTCTATTATAATCATTGGGATAACTAAATTAACGAACATATGAATTACATTTCTTATAATAATCAACTCATAGTTTCCATAATAATTGTACATAGAAAAAGACCAGAAATCCATTAAGATTTAAACTGAATAAATTAAAAAAAAAATAATAAAAATCTGGTTAGACTGAAAGAAGAGTTAGTTTCTATTTCTCCCCTAAACTATAAATTTATGTTCTAACAATGTTCTTCTGAATAAAATCAGATAAAATGTTAGGAAATGTAATAAAGAAAAATATTGAAATTAAGATTAAAACTAAATTGTTAATTATATATATAGCATTGTGATGAAGAATTGACTTATTAGAGATCTGATTGTTCTCTATTCGAGTATTATTATTTCGATCTATGGAATATTGAGCTGTTTTGATAAGACCCTTCCCTCATCAAAAACTAATTTTTACAACCTGAGATAGAAGATTATAAAAAAATTTAAGACTTAAAGATTCTAATTAAAATTGAATTATTAGTTTTTATTGAAATCTAAAAGAGTGTTAATTCAAAAAATTCATGCCAGAATTTTTTATTACTAGAATAACTCAATAAAATTAGTTGAATTGATATAATAACCATGAAAATTTTACTTATTCGTCATCATAACATCGGGAACATAAATACAAGATTACCTAACTCTATAAATAAGGCTCAGGGAATTTATCCCCCTTTAGGAATTGCCTATATAGCATCCTATTTAAAAAAATATAATTATGATGTATCTATCTTAGATTCTAAAGTGTTAAACTTAACTACAGCAGAGACAAAAGATCGAATACTGAAAGAAAAACCGGATATTGTGGGCATTACATCTATGACACCAATTATTAAAGGTGCATTAGAAGCTGCCAAATTAGTAAAAGAAGTTTCCAATAATATAATCACTGTGATAGGTGGCCCTCATATTTCCGTTTTTCCAAAAGAGACACTTTCTTATGACTTTATAGATTTTGGTATATATGGTGAGGGCGAGCATACAATGTTAGAATTAGTAAACAGTATTCATAATGGAAAAGATTTCTCAAATATTACAGGCTTAGTCTATAAAAGAAATAAAAAAGTTTATATAAATCAACCAGCTTTAGTTGAAAATCTTGATGAGTTACCTTTCCCTAGTAGGGATCTACTCCCAGTAGAAAAATACCACTGCGTTATATCCAAGAAACCATTTACAACTATGATGACTAGTAGAGGTTGTCCTTTTAAGTGTAGTTTCTGTTTTAAAGGTCCTTCTGACAAAAAAATTAGATACAGATCAGCTAATGATGTTGTTAATGAAATAGAACATTGTATAGAAAAATACAAGGTTAAGACGATAATGTTTTATGATGACACATTTAACCTCAATAAAAATCACGTGAAAAATATTTGTAATATAATGATAGAACGCGGGATTGATGTAGAATGGGAAGCACCTGCACGAGTAGATCTTGTAAACGAAAAAATACTTAGATTAATGAAGAGAGCCGGCTGTGTAAGATTAAGGTATGGAGTTGAGAGTGGTAATGATGAGATTCTGGCCCTTATGAATAAAAGAATAACTGTTAGAAAGGTAGAAGAGGTTTTTAGGACCACAAAAAAAAATGGTATTAAAACATTCGCTTATTTCATGATTGGTTATATTACAGAAGATGAAAAAACGATTAGGAATACAATAAATTTTGCAAAAAAAATAGATCCTGATTGGATAATGTTCAATGTTGTTACACCCTTACCTCTTACAGATCTTCATGAATTATGCGTAGAAAAAGGAAAAATAGGCCAAAATTACTGGAAAGATTTTGTATTAAATAAAACTAATGAAAGATTACCCTTTTTAGTTGAGAATGCAGACAAGTGGGTACGTAGGGCTTATAGAGAATTTTATTTTCGTCCTAAAGTTTTACTTAAAAAATTATTTGCAATAAGGTCAATTGATACTATAAAAAAATATATTACCGGATTTCGAGGTATCGTTTTTTTTGAAATGAAATCAACCAATGTTTAAAGCAATAATTGAATTTCTGATTTCAAAAATATTAAAATAATGGAATTAAAGCTTATTTATATCTATATGAGTCATTTCTTCTTAAAAATCATTGAGAGGATAAAAAAGTATGATTTCTAAAGAAAGGAAGAAATTATAAAACTAAGAAAAAAAATCAACTAATCGCTTTATCTTAGTCTTAATTTTATAAGAAAGAGAACCTAATCTTTAAGATCTAATCTCTGAGAATTTTCCTTATTCTAAAATTCAATTTAGGCTTTTTTATAATAAGTAATTAGTAGAAAGTAGACAAGCATTAATAATACTAATCCACCGATATTGAATGGGATTATTTCATAAGTTAAATAAAAAATTCCCCAAAATACTAACGTTAACACAGCAAGAAGGTAATGACAATATTTTAAAATGTTATAAAACTCAAAATTTTTATGAAAAAGAAGGAAAAAAATCAAAAAGGGAACCAGTACTATAAGGTGGTGAGGCCAGGTGTCAAAATAAACAATCATCATTACTAATATCCCTATTAGATATCCATCGATTAAGCTAGATGGCTGATTTGAGTTTCTTATATAAAGAAAATATATTGGGCCCAAAATTAGAATGGTGATTATTATTAAAACCAAAAACCCATTAATATCTAAATTAAATAGATTACTGATAATTATAACAACTCTGGTAAGACTAAAAGAAGGATTAATTTCCAAACCACCATTAATAATTACTGTGAATCCCCTTACAAGGTTCACATCAATGAAGTCTTTTAACGTTTCTGGGAAAATTAAGAAATAGGATCCTGAAATTATTACTAAAATTATAGATCCCATCAATCTTATCAGTGTATTTTTTATTTTGAATGAAAATTTCTTAGTTTCTTTATTATAGTTTAGATAAATTAGAAATGGTAAAATAAAAATCAAAACTGGTTTTAACTGAATACCAAATCCTATTAGAAATCCACCTAAAAAGTCATACTTCTTATCATTTTTTAAAAAACAATAAAGGGATGATAGGATGAATACTGTTACAATTATATTAACTTGTCCTAAGAAATAGTTCATAAACTGGGCTAACATTATTAGAAAAACAGCACTTTGATGAAGAATTGATTCATTTTCGGCATTATCAAAGAGATCTCTAAATTTATTTAATTTATAGTTAAAATTAGAGGTATTTGACGAAGTTTTGTAAATCTGAATGATTTTATAAATTAAATAAATTATTAAGATGTTTAGAAGAAAATTGAAAAGCTGAAAAAAAAAATAACCTAATCTTAATCCTAAGAATGAGAAAGGTGTAAAAAAGTAAGCAGAAAGAGGTAAATATCTAAAAGGAAATGGCGAGAGTGAAGAGTTATATAAATTAGGTAAATCTTGTATAACATTCAAACCCGCATAATAAAATGATAGATAATCATTTTCATCTATATTCATAAGTGGACTATCTAAAAAATAGAAAAAAATGAAAGTCAAGATCAAATAGAAAAGATTAACAACACAAGTTATCCAAAAAAATAATCGTGTCTTATACATTAGAAACCACATATTATATATTTAACATTAGATTTGATGTATTATTCTTCTCCAGCATCTTTACTCAATTTTTTCATAAAGTCTTCCATCTTTTTAACCTTTTCACGTTTCTTGATTTTAGCATACATCTTTTTGGTGGTTTTTTTAACAGCTTCACCTGATTTTTGTCCGATCCGGCCTAATTGAACCATTAACCATTCTGGAGAGCCTACACCTCTAGCATATTCCATCCAAATATACATAAAAATCCCAAGAAACCCAATATAAGATAAACTCACTAATAAGAAAAAGGGGACGTTGTATTGACGAAAAAATAATGGGATAAATAAAAAGTGTATGAGGAACAAACTTAAGGAGATTTTTCCAAAATATATTAACATATTGGTGAAGTTATTAGATTTTTGCTTGATATCAATAAAGTAGAAGAATATTGCGATTATTAATAGCGCAGCACCCTGATTGTAAAACATATTAGCACTTGTTCCCCTGATCAGGAAATTAGGCATCCCTGGTATAACATAGAAATCTTGCAAATTAGCATAAAGTAAATTAACTAAATGAGGATATTCTGCTAATCCTCCAGTTACAGTTGCAGGAGTTTCTAAAGTCCATCCAGGTTCCCATACTAATAAATTTAAACCGTCAGGAAAGTATGCAAAAATTCCAATTAACATAAAAATGATTCCCCAAACAAAAAATATACGAAACAAGCCAGTATACGCATCTTTAGTGCTCTTATTCATTGCTTCATAAATATATTCACCAAAGATAGTAGAAATAAATGAAATTGAAATCCATGGAAGTAAAGTTAAATGAGGGGTTGGAGAAGTAATAATATAATGAAAAATAGACCAGAAAATATTTCCTTCTTCTTTGCCTAAATACATAATAGCTCTTAGCGTAGGAGATAGGAGGATAATTAATATTCCAATAATTATTCTCCAGGATTTCTTTAATTTCAAAATATAGTAAGAAAAAATTTGAGAAACTCCAATAAATGTAATTATGTTCCAACCATATATTGCTATCTGTAACCCTTGACCAGGCTCGATCACAATGATGTTAGTAAGCATTCCAATTATTATCATTACAAGTCCGCGAGTAAAAACTCGATTTCGGATTATTTTAGGATGAACAAGTCCTTCTTTTCTTTTAATGCTAAAAATGACACTAAGTGCTGAAAGGAATACAAACAAGGAGGGTCCTAAAATATCTAGTAAGGCAAACATTAATCCATATACATAATACGATTCGAGATCAAGCCAAGCGCTTGCTGTATGAGCTAATATTATAAATACTATAGCAAATCCTTTTACAAAATCTATAGAAGTTATTCGTCTTGGCGATGCATAATCTTTTATATCTTCTAATGGAATCTCCATTTTCAGATAGTTAAAAAGATCAATGGATTCTGTTTCAATTTCTATATCGGATTGAGATGCCATTTTTATTCAATTCAATACTGGGATTAATATTAAAATGTTAAGAAAAATTAAAATTTTCTAAATTTATTTTAATATTATTCTTTTTGAATTTTTATAATTTTTTAATTTTTAATGAAAACTTTTTTAAAATTTCATGGAACTCAAGAAATATCTCAATGCATACTTCATTGGTTTTATTGGTTCGATTGTTTTAATCTTATCTGAGTTTTTTACATGGTTCTCAGAATATAATTTAATTGAGGAATATGTTATCCGCAGCACAATAGCCTTAGAAGATTCTTTTCTATATTTATTTCCGTTATTAAGTGGAACAATTTGCTTAATAGCAAGTATCTTAGTATTATATAAAATTGAATTAAAAATAAAATCCGTTATAATATTTCTGGTAGGATTAGGTTTTTTTGTATTATTTTTCATTGATTATATTATTCAAGAGATAGCTTCTTTTCCTAATCCAGGTATAGGGTTCTATTTAGGTATTCTTGGATTTCTATTAATATTAACTAATATATTAAATATGTTATTGACATTAGAAAAACGAATGGAAGGTAATTGAGAATTTCAAATAAGTCTAATGAAGCGGAGAAAGAGTCAAATGAACAAGATGCTGAATCAAGTTACTATTATGCCCTAAGTCATGATATCCGAAGAAAAATAATAAAAATTATAGGAGAGAATGAATTTAGCACTTTTACTAAACTTAAAAAAGAACTTGGAGTAAGCACTGGAACAATATATCATCATCTAGATACCCTATCAGAATTGATCGAACAAAAAAAAGATAAAAGATATTATTTGAAAGAACTGGGAATGTACGCATATAATTCTTTAAAAAATAATGTTGAAACAATTAGAACCCCTGATTTTGCACATAGGGAATTAAAATCTCCAATTTTACGTAAATTGATGTGGATCACATCAAAAAGATTTATCCAATTCGAAAAACAAGATAAAAAGTACTCAATTATTATTTCAATAGCAATAATCATTTTAGGAACTCTTTTTTGTGCTTTAAATGGTTTTTACTCATTCCTACTTTTTTTTATGGACGTTAGTCAACATAATTTAGATTTATCTTTTCAGATCTTAATCAGTTTAAGTTTTATTGTAAATTTTTTTGTATTTTTCATAATTATTGAGGTGGTTTCTCGATTTCTTTATAAAAAGAATGAAAGTGTACTAGAATTTTTAGTTTCTTTTGCTATAATTCTATATCCAATGATTTTTTATCTCATTATTCATCTAATATTTAATTTATTTGACCTATTAAGCTTAAATATATTTAATTTGTTAGATAAAGTTCTACTCATTATTTTTCAGGTCTGGTCTTTATGGTTATTATCTTACAGTTTATGTATCAAAAAAGGATTAAAAATTGAAAGTAGTTTAATAATTTCATTACTACTTCATTATGGGGGCTTTACAATAATATTAGTTTTTTTGGTTTAAGAATATCGAAATTCAAATTCTCTAATGTCTGAAGGATCTCATTTAACCTAATTTTTGAGGATCTTAGATCTTTTGTTTCAGTAGCAACAAAACAAGAGAATTGATGTGTATTATTAAGTGAAATAGGAGGAGTAACCATTTCTGGAATTTTTTTCATTAGTTCAGTTATCAGGACTTCATTTTTTAATTCTTTATTATTAAGAACCTTAGAACTAAAATCAATGCGTGTGAAGTAAGAACATTTACTAAATTCTATTTGAAATTCACTAATATACTTAATCTTTGAATTAAAAATTAGTTCAGCACAATTAAAATCAAGTATTTTTCTTAAGCCTATATATGAGGTGGTTAACCTGGGATTAATCTCGATAAAAGCAACGGAAAAGTCAAAATTTCCTATAATATCAATACCAAAATATCCTTCAATATTAAGATCATTTAATTTATTAATACTATGCGAAATCTGGTTTAATAGTTGTTTATAATTTTCCAATGGGGTATACCCTCCAAGATACTCGGGTTCTTTATTTTTGATGTCAATATTTTGAGAATTAATGCTTAAAACTAATGGATTTGTATATAAATTTGGGGATCCTATTAAAGATAAGCTCAAATCTCTTCCACTAATAAATTCTTGGATAATATAATTCCTTTTTTCTTCTAAATTTAGATTAAATTGCCTAAAGAAATTTAATATTTGAGTTTCATTTTCAAAATAATGAATATCCTCTGCTCCAACTCCATCTTCGGGTTTAATAACAATAGGTTTTTTAAAATTATTAAATTTATGAAGGATAAACTCTATATCAAGACATTTTTCTTTATAGGGTATCCTATAAGTTTTTGGAGTTTTAATTTTATTGGTTTTAAAGATATTGTAAGAGATAATTTTTGATGTTCCATATTCAATTGCTTTTAAATTTGTGCTTAAAATAATTCTATCATAATCTTTAACGATTTTTGTTAATCTATAAAGAATATTGGAAAATTCAGGGGCAATAATAAATACATATTGACTCATCCTGACTAATTCCTTGAAAATTTTCATGAAATTATCATCTTTTTTAATCTCTTTTAGATGATCAGCCTTGATAAGTTTTGATAGAAAAGATATCCTGGAATCAATCATTGTATATATTTCAAAGTCTAATAGACTGAAATCTTCAATTATCGATCTTAACATACCAAAACCTTCACAAAAAAGTGAATTGGGTATTACGCTATTAATAAATCCTCCACCCGAGATAAATTCAAATATAAATAATTTATTTTTCTTCAATTTCTATTATTTTCTAGAGATTTTTTTAAAATTTATAACAAATCGCTGTGACTTATAATTCAAAATTCTTAATGGATTTAAAAATTTCATCAAAAGATTTTAAAGGAACTATAAAATATTGTTAAGTAACTAAAATTTATTGAAAAATTGCTGGTTCTGATATGATTTTTGATGAAGAAACCATGAGAAGGATAAGGTATCTTCACTTTAAAACTAAACATTTAGAAGATGCTTTAGAAAAAGAAGATGAACAATTTAGTCCCGATGATTTAAATTTAATATTGGAATATACTAAGATTCTCAATATAAATTATAAAGATGAAGATCACAAGGTAATGCTGAAAGAATTAGATATTACTCCCACTTTTTTTGATACTCAAGCTAATAAGGAAATAGAAATACAAGATATTATGTTTGAATGTGCCCGTGCTTTATGGATAATGGCAAAAGCGTATTCCCAATTATCTGAAAAGTATGAAGAGGAAGAGGAATGGGAAAATGCAATTATATCTATGACAGAGTGTAGTAAAATTTATAAGACTTCTGCTTATTTTAGTGCTGCAGTGGTGCATCAAAAAGAAAAGGGAGAAATTCTTAGTTCTGAAAACCTTGAGTTAAATTCAGAAGAATCAAGAATTATTGCTCAGAGTATTGCTGCTTTGCGTGAAGAAACTAATAACAATATTTACTTTGCTTCGAAACTCTATGCTGGGCTTAGCATGTTATCGAAACGATTGTTCTATCTAAAAAAACATGAAGAAAAAAAGAAACAACAAATTAGAGCTCAATTCCATTATGATATGGGGAAAGCTTGCTATCTTAAAGCTCGAGCTTCTTTAGAATCGTCAATTACATTAATTAATAAAGAAAAGGTATCCAAATTACAACAAAAAGCTTCATGGTATTTCCTAAAAGCTAATGATATTTGGGAGGATATGCTCAAAACTCTATCACTTTCAACCGAGGAAAAAGAAAACGTTGAAATGAATTTATCGATCGTCAAAGATAATTTAAAAGAAAATAATTTGGAGCAATTAGATTATGAAGAGATAAAGAAGATACAAGATCCCGAACCAATTATTATTATTCCAGAAAATTTAGCTCCATTTGTGCCAAAGAGTATAATATATCTAACCAAATTTGTACCAAAGGATTTGAATGTCAAACGATTTAAATCATATCAAAAAAAGAAATTGGAAGAAAAAATCCCCTATAGCAAAAAAGAGAAGTTAATCGATCAAAAAGCAGGAGTGGTTAGAACAATAAACGAATTAAAATCATTAAAAGAAAATAATGAGATTGATGTAGAAAAATTTGCTGATCTTATGGAGAAATATTCTACTAAATTAAAAATGATTGATTCAGCTATAGAGAAACTAGCCAAAAGATAAAAAAATAATATACTCTTATTTTGTATTATTATTTATTCTCCAGTGATGTTTTATTTCCTTGATTCAATGTATTTTTTACGATCCCTTTCGATTTTAATATCCCTTCGAGATTCTTCTAAAAGCACAATATCATAAACTTCTTTGAATACCACTCCAATCAAAAATATTTCCATAAGAATTATAAGACATATCATTAAAAATTCTAAATTATTTAAATTTTGAAAAAGAAGGAAAATAAATAGTAAAACATGTGGTAGATAAATTAGAGTTACAATTCCTATCTTTTTAGCAAATCTAATAATATTTTTAGTTTCTAACCTGAAAACTTTTTTTATTTTAAAAACAATCCATATGTAATAAAGTGAAAATAGAATATTTATTGAACTTAAGATAATTATTAAATTTCTATCTTGAGATTGAATTGCTAAATTTGGATTTAACACAATTGAACCTATCATAAGCGTTATTGAAAATATAAGTACAATTAAAGAAATAGAAAGTAGTCCATCGTGGAAATCTTTAATGTCCAATTATCAACCACGTTTTTATGGAGAAAATAAAAATTAAATTATTATTTATGAAAGAATGTAATAACGTATTAAGTTATTTTATATTCCTTGATAAATTATGTCGAATAATTTTGATGAATTTGTTGCAAAACTACAGAAAGAAATAATTAGGAAAGATATCAAGGATCATAGTAAAAAAATAGTAAAATTATTTCATAATCCTCAGAATTGGGGAAAACCTCCTATTGAAGAAATAACAGTGTATGAAGAGAGCCAAGAGGGTCAGAGTGGAGAATTCCTGGGGTTATACTTAAAAATTAAGAAGGATATTATAGTTAAAGCCAATTTTTTAACAGATGGATGTGGTGTAATGATTGCAACAGCATCTCAATTGACAATCATGGTTACGGGAAAGCCTATTGATTTTGCTAAAAAATTGAAACCTGTTGATTTAATTAACACTCTAAAAGGTATACCTCCTGAT
This sequence comes from Candidatus Hermodarchaeota archaeon, assembly GCA_048885765.1. Lineage (GTDB taxonomy): Archaea > Asgardarchaeota > Lokiarchaeia > Sigyniarchaeales > SOKP01 > Loki-b32. The sequence goes on along the minus strand of JBHLLI010000087.1, from coordinate 2,424 downwards.
GAACTCTACTGTGTTAATTTTACGCTTAAGACATTGAAAAATTCGATTAAAAAATATAAAGATATTAAATAATTTAAATAATAATGAAGAATTTGGAATTTGAAGATGTAGACATTCCTATAAAAACAGCTAATATTAAACTAAAGGGGACAATATATTATACCCTAGAAACTCCATCAAAAGCTCCATGGATTATCATCTTATCAGGATTTCTAGCTCATCGAGGCAGCGACTTTGTTAAAGAATTTATCGAAAGATTCGCTAGAGTTGGGTATTTTGTTTTATCTTACGATTATAGAGGCCATGGAGAAAATATAAACAACGCCGATAAATTTGAACTCTACAAATTAACTCCAAAGATATTTTCGGATATTTCTAAAGTTGTAGATTGGGTTATAGAGAGTCAATCTAAAAGAATTTTAGATAGAAAATTATATCTATTTGGAAGAAGTTATGGGGGTGGAATAGTTTTAACTTATGGTTTCAAAGATAAACGTCTAAAAAAATTAATAGCCCTTTGCGCTAGATATGACTATTCAACTGTGCAATTAAAAATTCCTGATGATCTTAAAATAAATATGTCCAAAATTATAAGTCCAAAATATTTTTTAACAAAAACCTCAAATAATAATGAAAGAGTCTTTATAGCCCATTGCAAAGATGATAAAAGAATTCCATTTAACAATGTCCTTGAAATTAAGGACCATTTAAGTTTAAGGGAAAAGAATGTGGTAATATATGAAAATGGAGGGCATTCATTTGAAGGCCATAAAGATCATCTATTTAAATGCATAATAGAATTCTTGAAAGAAATATAAAAAAGGAAATTATAAATTATATATCAATTATCATATTAATGGTGAAATTTTTGGAAAAAATGGTTATAGTAGGCCCTTCGTCACAAATTCTAGGTGTTAAAATCGCCTTAGAATTAGGTGTGGAATCTATAAATACAGAAAATAAAAAATTTCCAGATGGCGAAAATTATCTTCGAATTAACATTGAAGATGAGACTTTAATTGCCGGAAAAGAGGTAATTATTGTGCAATCTACAGGTCCGAGTGCTTCTGGAGATCAAAATGCCAGACTAATGGAACTTTTTATGATGATCGATTCAGTTAAGCGAATGGGTGCTTCAAAAATTATTGCTGTTGTCCCCTATTTGGCTTATACGAGGCAAGACAAAATATTTAGACCAGGAGAAAGCCAATTTGCTAATACGATTATCGCTATGATTAACAATCTTGGGATAGATGAACTCTATTCAGTAGACGTTCATGCACCTATTGTTCTAAATGAGTGTACATGCAAAGCAATTAATATTGATTCCATGAAATTACTTGCTGATTATATTAAATCAAAAGAAATCGAAAATATTGTAGTTGTAGCTCCAGATAAAGGTGCTGTTGAAAGATCTAGTGCATTTGCTAATTATTTTGGGGAAGATGTTCCTGTTGAAGTATTTGAAAAAGTTAGAGATGTTAAAACGGGTGAAATAGAAATGAGTGGTTCGTTAAATCTTAAAGGTAAAAACGCTATTATTGCGGATGATATTATTTCAACGGGAGGTACTATGGCATCTGCGATAAAATTAGCTAAAAAAAGTGGTGCTAATAAAGTTTTTGCAGTCGCAACTCATGCATTATTATTAGGACAAGCAAAATTTAGTATCATAAAAGCTGGTGCTGATGAAATTATTGGAACAGACTCAATTGATAATGAAGTTTGCAAGGTTTCATTAGCCAAAATTATCGTTGATTACTTAAAATGAGGTTAATTAATAATCAATAATTTTGTATTATTTCTAACACAGTTTTTCTTGTTTTTTTCTTTAAATCCTCAATAGAAGAATTATTATATATTCTATACTCAGCAATTTCTAACACCTGATCAAGGCCAAATTCAATTTCTCTTCTATCCCTCTCTTTCAAATCTTCTATACTCTTAGGATCATCGCTTCGATTTCTTTCAAACAAGTGTTTGAATCTTTTTTCTTCATCAACTATAATAGCTATTATTGGGAAATCCCAATATTTTCTAAATACTATAACCTCAGAAACAGATCGAATACCATCAACAAAGACGATTTCTTCATTCTTTTTTTTTATCAATTCAACACATTTTTCAGCAATGATTGCGGGACCCTTATTTTCACGAAGTTCTTTGGCAACTTTACCTATGTTATCTCCAGAGGGTTCTAAGTTCCTTAATTTAACTTCATCCCTAACAACATCACCCATAGTAACAATAATCCCTAAATCTTCAATTGCCTCAATTGCAGTTGTTTTACCAGAACCGGGAAGACCGCAAATTGCTATTACTTTCATTTTTAAATAAAAATTCCATTGAATATAATTTAAATATTTAGATTTTGTTTAAATTCTATATAGATTAAGATATAAATTTTATAAAGTATAACATAAC
>JBHLLI010000086.1:0-17702 GCA_048885765.1 Candidatus Hermodarchaeota archaeon | reverse complement strand
TCAATACAGTGGATACATTACCTAAAAATGAAGGAATAGACAATGAAAACTGCCCCGGAGATGAAACTGATTGGGGTCTAGAACCAACTGGTTATTATGAAGATGAATTGTGGAATGCCTTCACGGGTACTGTAACTGAATGGTATGAAGAAGTAATGGATCTTACACCATTCGCGGGACATGAAATCGAAATCTACTTTACCTATTGGACTGATCCATATACACTTGGAGGAGGTTGGTTTGTCGATGATATCAGTATACCCGAACTTGGCGAATTCGATGATTTTGAAGGAGAAAGTAACTGGGTTATTGATAACGGATGGACTTGTGATAGCTCTCTTCACTATAACGATTTTGAGGTAGATATTATCACGATTGACGAAGGCGTTGTTACAAGTATTGAATCAATGATACTTAACAACGATCAATACGGTACGGCAAGTTTCGAGTTATCTGCTACTCTAACATCTGAAAAATATGTCCTAATGGTAGTTGCAAATCAACCAGGTTATACCCATACTTTCTCAACTGGTTATGAATGGACGATTGTGAAATTGTAAAAAAAATTCTAACAAATCCTATTCTTTTTTTTTTTAATTTTTTTTGCTAAGAGTAAATCAAGAGGTAGTCTAGAATTAGATTCACTTGATTTTTCTGTAATTTAATTATTCTGGTTCCAAAGGGAAATCATCTAATCCATCCTTTTTTCATTGGATTTTAAGAGGTTCACAAAAGGATGGAGAAGCTTATCAATACGGTATAAAATTAATTGGGGAATTTTGTACCATATTCCTTTTTATATCAATTTCATATATTTTCATTATTCATTACTATCATCTCTTTTTTATGTTCTAGGGAAATTTCTTTAGCCATTTAGGGACTCTGTAATCATTAACAGTAATACATAATCCATGTTCCCAATCGGGGTAAGGTTTTATATCCAAAACTGGAGTTTTATGATAAGCATCAAGCCCCCGTACCCAGAGAATATTTCCGTCATGCTTTATTAACTCAACTAGCGTTAATCCAATTGGGTTTGGGCGAATCGGTGCTCTTGTTGCAAAGATCCCTACAGATCCTAAATCTTTATTCTTACTTGGATGATGCAAATAAGTAGTATTCTCTACTTGATCCATCCAAAAGATTACATAGATATGGGAAAAATCAGTTATCCCATCTAAAGCATTGGTGAGATTCTTATTAATGATGATCTTTGATTCAAGACTTCTGTCTTTATCATTTTCATCAGCAGATATTCTTTCCACAAAACCTATTGGCTCAATTTGGATTTTGTTCATAAAACAAGATATGATATTTAAAAATTTAAAAGGTCGGATATTAAGCTTATTATAAAATTTTTTTCTGAACTATATAATCAATATGACCATCTTTCATAATACGATCTTCCAGCTTTTTATGCGATATTCTTTTTTCTTTTAACAATATCTCAATATCCAAATTATCAAAAAAGCCATCAGATTCTTCATCTGTAAAAAAAGTATGCATTACTTTCTCATCTCTTTCAATTTGCAGAAATTCTCCAGGGTTTACTTCTTCACCCTGACCACAAAATTCTGAATCTACTGAGAGAAAATTAACAAAACAGAGACCTCCCGGTTTTAAAACTCTAATCATCTCATCTATGGCTTTTTTAATATCAATTTTATTCATATGAAATATCGTATTCCAAGAATATACATATCCAAAATAATTGGACTCAAATTGAATTGAGCGTATATCACCTAAATGCATTGATAATTTTATATTGTTTTCTTTTGCATAATCTTTTGCCATTTCTAATCTTTCTTCGGAGTATTCAATACCAATTGTTTCAAATCCTTGTTCAACAAAGAGTGTTTGTTTGGGAGAAGGACCACCAGCCCCACAATCGAGAATAGGACCATCAATTTCATTTTCAGAAATATAAGAAAGAAAATTATAGAAGGGAGCAGGATATAACAACTCTTTTGCTATTTTCATAACAATATAATAGCATAATCCTTAAAAAATGCATCTGATTCTGTGTTTTCCAATCCAAAAATTAGAATTCTCTTTTTAAGCCGTTAAAAATTTGGTTTATAAAACCTATAAATATTCTTCTACATTTTTTCCTTTACTATCATGTAAAACCGTTATTTTTAAATATAACTGAGAGAGTAATTAATGTGTATGAAGGGAATAGAAAAGTTAAGGGAAAAATTACCAGATTATCGAGGAAGAAAAATATTCATATTTTTAATTTTTGTTCCCATTGTTTTTCTTATCTCAGTATGGTTTCAGTTAGTGATGGATTCGTTACCACGTATATTTAGAGGATCCAATATCTTACTGATTTTAGAACCATTTACTCCTATATTGGGATCCTTGATTATATTAATAATAGGTTTTTTATTGGTTTATTCGTTCTGGCATAAACGAGATAAATTTCTGAATAAAAGAAGAGAATTAGCATATCAGAAAGGATTTAAATTTGTCATAACTGGCGTACCTATGGTTATTTCAATTGCAATTCACAGCTATTTCCCTACTGATTTGATCGCTCCTTATCAAGATATCCAATCTATAAGTTGGTATTTAGCAACTCCAATATCTGATATATTCTTTGGTTTTTCTGTTATATCTCTTATTATTAGATTATTGTTGTGGTTTATAGTTTTTGTAATGGGTCTTATTGTGGTTAGAAAAGCTTTAATGATTTTTGGCATAGATTATATGGGTTTAGTCTATATATATTACCCAGAAGAATCTTCACTTCAAAACCACGAAATTTATTCAGTTTTACGTCATCCAACATATCATAGTGTTATGCTATTTTTGATTGGAAGCATATTTTTTAGATTCTCTATTTATTCTATTATCTATTTCTTAATATTTTTAATAGGAATAAATATTCACCTCAAATTGGTGGAAGAAAGAGAATTAATTAAAAGATTCGGTGAAGATTACATCAATTATAAAAAAAGCGTCCCAGCACTTTTCGTAAGATTAAAAGATTTAAAGAAATATTTCTCAATTATATTTTGAAAGAATCTTTATATTTTATTTTTTAAATTTAGGAAATAAAGCTCCAGTTCTTTTTTGGTATTCCCTATATTTTTCACCAAAACGCCTTATTAGATCTTGTTCTTCATAGTGAATCATAATTGGGACATATATAAAAACAAATAGACTCATTAGAATAACTAAAAACCAAGAATTCACCATAAATGCTATTGCTATAAATAATGGGAATTCTCCAAGTGTTTGGGGGTGTCTTATATAATTATATATTCCTCCATACATTTCAGTCTCTTGAGAGGGTTTTAATGATTCTTTCCCAGCATCTTTCATGCCTTTTAGCATAATAATTAAACAGGGAATTGTAATCAAAATTCCAATAATAATCCCTATCATATAGTTGGGAGATATTTGCCAATTAATTAAGGGAACTGGGTACCAAATCCATAAAATCAAATTTATGACAATAAAAAATTCAAATAAGCCAGCAATTAAGCGTAATCTCATACAATGATTCCAGGCTTGCTTACCTTTATGTTTTTCTCTCTTAACTGGTTGAATACTTAGAGTGTATAAATAACAAAAAAGGAAAAGACTCAATATTAAGATCACAAAATTAATCCATTCAAACATGACTCTCACTTAGTCTTTTCAACAACTTTCTCAAGCACAATGAGATCCCCATCAAATTCAGGTATGAACAATTTATTATCGTAATAATCCATGCTACATATTTTGGGAAGATTAATTTTAAAAGGATCAGTCTCATCGACAGAATTTCTTAGTGAAGGTGTATAATCTGGATTTCCTAAAATTGTTGATATGATTCTCTTCTTCTTCTTTTTTTCAACCATTCGGACAACATGGTTCTGAGTATCACCAATAAATATAGTTCCTTCTTCATCTAGGGTCATTGCCCATGGCCCATCGAACTGTTCATTTTTATCAGAACCAAGAATAGCTTTTTTAGCGGTTTTCCCGTCGCCTAAATAACCAGATTCACCAGTTCCAACTATAGTTTCTACAATTTCCTCATTAATATCAACCATTCTAACAGAATAATTTCCACTATCCAGAACATATAAATTATTATTTGGTCCAATTCGAATATCATAAATCCAACTAAATCGGGCTTCATCATAGCTAACTGGATCTATTTGAAAACCAGGTTCCCCATTACCTAATACCCTTTTTTTCTTGCCTTGTGAGTCAAATTGCCAAATTTTGCACCCTGTAATTTCATTAATCCAAATATTGTCATCATTATCGAAAACACAGTTTCCAATATCTTTTGCGCCTAGTACTTCCATATCAATAAATTCATCAAATTTCTTCTCGTCAGGAACAAATTTATATATCTTTTTGTTCCCCATACTCGATATAATTAAAGCATCATTCTTAGTGGATCTTGAAACATAAGTTGGTTTTTTTAAATTGAAAAACATATGTGTATCACAAAGCTTAGGATTTGTTGACCCTGCGGTCCAAAGAAATTCATTATCTTTTGTAAATTCTCCAAACCAATTGTCTTCATGCCTTAAAACATAAAAATTTCCTTTATAATCATGAAAACCAAAATGAGCATATCCATTGTGCCATGTTATGTCTTCTGGAAAATTAAATATATATTTTACTCTCCACTCCATTGGGATGCCTCTAGAAAATTATGATCTTATATTCAATTCAATTATTCAAGTAATATAAATAAGTATTATATTTTCACTCATGAATTGAAAATTAATCTTAAGTAGATAAGTATAAAATATTAATGTTGGTAGAATTTATTTATAACTTGGCTTTAAAAAATGATTCTAAATGATATATCAAATACAATAAAAGAAACTGCACAAGATTGCTCAATTTATAAAAAGTTGTGTGAAGAAGCAGAGTATGATTTTGGGGTAACTTTAAAAGAATCTAATCTAGGTGAAGTTCCATATATACCATGGAGTTTCTTTAAACTTTCTAATTATAGATTTAGAGACTTGTTAAGAGGGAACTCTTTCGAAAATTTAAAATATTGGATGGAATCCTCCTCCACTTGTGGAGATCCTAGTATTGTGGGGAGACTTGAAAGTGATATAGAAGTATTAAAAGCCAATTATGATGAAGTTTTCAATTCTTTTTCACGTAAAGATGAAGTAAATAATCTTATCCTATTTGCTCCAGGAATGAAAATTATTAATAAAATAAGGCACAACTTTTATAAAAAGGACGCTTTTCTCCTATACAAGAGCATAGTTGATATTTGGGAAGGAAAACACGTCAATTATTTATTACAATTTTTTCTCGGGAAGACTCTATGGAAAATGTTTACAACCTTTAAAGCTCGTGCTGTTATTGGTATAAATGGAAAATTATTGAAATATGAATTAAATCGAGTTGAACAAAACAAAATTCCAACAATCATGGCGAATTCTCCATTATGGATGCACAAGGTACTGAATGATTATTATCTTAAAGAAAAAAGGACTTTCGATTTAAGTGACACTCTTAATATTATTACCGGAGGTGGGGGGTGGGACGGCACTAAAGGTCGTGTTAAATTAGGACATCGCGTAAAAAAACCAGAGTTTATTGAACAAATGTGTGATATGTTTAACATCACTCCAGATAAATTCTGTGATAATTTTGCTGCTACAGAAAGCCCAATGGCATGTGGTGGTCATTGGTCAAGTCATTATGATGATTTTATACTCCATGTAAATAAGTATCAAGGTCGGGCAGTTGTTCGTGATATTCGAACATCAGAACCTATTAAAAAAACAGGAGAACCAGGTCTCTTAGAATTAATTACTCCTTATGGTGTAGAAAGTTATGCTGGATTAGCAGTTTTGTTAGATGATATCGTTCAGGTGGAAAATTGGGAAAGATGCCCAGAATGTGGTCGTGAAGGATCAATCTTTAGGGTATTAGGTCGTTTGACTCCATCTATAGGAAAAGGGTGCAGTTCATTATTTTCTCTTGATGCTTATAATTTATAATACTAATTTAAGTTAATAATTATAAAAATAATCTTTTTTTTATCAATTGTTTTTATCAGATCTCAAATCTCAAGATTTTAAAATCTATTTTTTTTAAATTGGCGTAAAAGTTGATAGAATAAGATAATAGAAATAAATGCTAGTTCAGTTTTATACCATTTACCTATTAATAACTAGCCCATACTCCAGTTACATAGGGAATATTATTCTACAATTTAATAATAAAAAGAGTTGATTTTATGAGAAATAATAATAATATGAAAATTTTGGCATTGGTTTTCTTAGGATTTATGTTCTTTACCATAAGTTCAGGTACTGTTGTTGCTACTACTGACGATGATTCTGATGGCATTGATGATGAATTTGAAGATGAACATGAACGAGATATCACAACAGAAATAGATGAAAACGTAATAACAATTGAGTCGATTTTGCGATCACCAACTGGTAAAAACAAAATAGAATTTGAAATTAGTAATGAATCAGATGGTCTTAGCTTTAAAGTTGAATTTACACCTAATTATGTCTCAAATACTTCACAAATTGAATTAGAGTTTGAAGTTACCTTTAGAGAAATCGTTGAGTATGTAGATATTGATGGAGATGGTGTATTTAATGAAGCTTTTGATGAAGAAATTGATGTATATCCGTTAAACGACTTTAAAGAACCTGTATATACAATTCATGATATTGGATTAGACACTCAACTTCACTATATTGTTTATACAACTTCCGATGATGTATTTACAGCACATGTGTATTTCGTTGAGGAATTTGAAATAATTAACGATACATTAGTTACCCCAAGTGAAACAAAAATCGATATTGAGATAAATAATTATAATTACGTTAATGATACATCCCAATTAGCTTTGTACACAAAATTGGAATCAGAAGTAGAATATGAGATGGAAGAAGACACTGAAGATGAGGAATTAGGCTATGCAGACGATGAGAATAGTGCTTATACTGCAATGAATTCATTTAAAGGGTTTTTCAGTTGGAAAGAAAATGCTACTGTCGATGGTGTTGTAAAAGATGTTTTAGTTAGTCAGATCGAAGATGACGATTTTGAGCCCAATGAACAGAAGATTTATCTAAATTATCCAAGAGGAACTCTAATTTATCATGATCCAAAAATTGGGATTGGGTTGCCTTCAACATCTCAAATTCCTGGTTATACAATCTTAATCGTTGTATTAGTAAGTCTCCTAGGAATTACCGGAATTATTTATGCCATTAAGAAGAAACAAAGAATCTAATAAATAAACATTTTTTTTTTATTTTGTATCTATTATGTTTGAAATTTTTAACCGGCGTTTATAAAATTCTATTAAAATTTATCAATAAATAAATTATAAAAAAAATTTTTAAAAAAAAGTAAAAATGCTATAACTTGAGGTTTAAAATGAAAAAGAGAAGGCTTTTCTTTAGCATCTTTATTCTGGGAATGATCTTATTCAATTTAAGTGTTGCAATTGTAATAGCTTCAGATGATGACTTTGATGGAGTGGATGATGAATACGAAATTTTGAATAATAGAAATATAGCAATAACCTTCTCAAGTGATGAATTCGAAGTAGAATCATTTTTAAGAAGTGGAATGCATAGAGACACAATAAGATTCGATATCAGATACGATAATGACGGAATCGAAATAGAACTCCAGTATAATCCAGATACTGAAGGAAGTAATATTGAATTAGACTTCTCTGTCTCCTTTCAAAAATTGATAGAATTTGTTGATATGGATAGCAATGGAATTTATGATAATTCTACGGACCAGACAATTCAAGAAGTTGAAATTCAAGAGTTTAGTAAGATCAATTATTCTCAATTTGTAATATCACCAAATACAACATTACATTATATCAAACTAGAAACAAAGGATGGAATCTTTAAAACACATTTTTTCTTTTCTGAAGAATTTACAACCGTTAATAACAGTCTAATCACACCCACTCAATCAAAAATAGATATTGAGATTGATAATTTTAATTATACACATGGATCATCTCAACTAGCACTCTATGTTAAGTTAGAATCTGAATCTGACTATGAAGAGAAGGAAGAAACTGAAGATGAGAGTTTAGGTTTTGCTTTTAATGAAACTTCAGTTTTTACATCAAATGAAAGTAGAATTGGGTTTTTATCCTGGAGAAATTCAGCTATTGTTGATGGGAATGAAAGTCAAATATCAATTTCATCTATTCAAGTTGATGATGACGATGACTTTGAACAGAAACTTTATATTAATTATCCAAGAGGTCAAAATATTTACCACGACCCAAAACTAGGCGTCGAAGGAATTTTGCAATCAATATTTCAGCCCCCATTCCCTTTTGGTATGACAATAATAGTTGCCATTAGTCTTGTGTTAAGCATTAGTATTGGTTATGCTGTATATCACTATAGAGAAACACTTATTCATAGTATATTTCTTGCAAATGAGAAAAAGAAACAAGTTGCAAAAATTAAAGGAAAGAACTTAAGCTATTCGGACGAGAAAATTGAGCAAATGTTAGATAATCCCCAATTAACATCTGTTTCGCCCGACTTCTTTCAAAAAGTAGATCTTTTGGAATTAGACAGTAAGGAAAAAGATGAATTTATTAAAGAAATGTTAGCTCTTAATCCTTTTGAACGGAAGTTGATAATAAAAGAAATGATTAAAAAATCTAAGTTTAGGAAATAGAAGAAATAAACCCAGGTTAATAGCACATGTCGGTTGATTTAGTCCCCCAAGAAAGAGTAGTCTTAGATATTGTAGAAGACTATTTAAGTAAAAACCGACAGTTTGATATTGATGATATAATTCCATATATTAGTTATTATCTTAGGCGAACTCCTAATAATCTTAATTATGAAGGAATTAAATCAATCTTAAGGTCTTTAGTTAAAAAGAATTTCCTTATTGAGGGTTCTAAATTAACACATGATGATATTTTAAATAATAATAAACGTAAAAAAATATATACTCATATTTTAAAAAACCCTGGAATTTATTTTACCAAAATCGTTAATGATTTAGGTTTTAGTAATCATGTAGTTGTATGGCATCTGAATATCTTGATAAAGTTTAATTTTATAAAAAAAAGAATATTCGACAAACATGAAATATTCTTTGACTCAAAAATTGATGTTCAAAAAGCCAAATTTGGTTTTTATACCTCCCTTAATAAAAGTCAAAATATTATTCATTATCTCCAAGAAAATAATACAGGAATAACAAAGACTAAACTTTCAAAAGCTCTTAATATTCATCTCAACACGCTTTCGAAATATCTACTTATTCTTGAAGGATTAAAAGTAATATTAAAAGAAAAAATAGATAATAAAAATTTATTTTTCATAAATGAAGAACTATTACCTCAAATTAGTCATTTTTAAAGCACTATGATTAATTTTACATCATTAAATGTCTTTATAAGTGTGCAATAATTCAATATTATGCATCAAATTTCATAATTGTTTGATCTAAATGATGAAAGATAATATTAAAAAAATCATCGCTATTTTATTTTTAATCCCATTTATTAATTTGGGATTTATCATATTTAATTTTGAAGTGTATCTTAATTTAAACACTTTAATCATTATAATTAGTTTTACATTAATATTGAGTATTGATATCATTATTAGACCGATATCTCAAAGAAGAGATCAGTATAAATACACGAAACTTTCAATACTATTATTTTTACTGCTTCCTCTTATATCAATTGTTCCTTATTTAGAATTCAAGTTGTTAATACAACAATATTTTATAATATGGAATAATTATTCATTATTCATTGCGGGAATTATTGTTTTATTACTTGGTGGGATATTATTGATTTATAGTAGGATTTTATTAGGAAAATTTGCCTCAAGCAAAATTATCGTTGAACAAAACCATACATTGATGACCAATGGAATTTACAAATATATTAGACATCCGATCTATTTAGGGATGCTCCTCGTCTTCTTTGGCTATGGATTATCTTTTAAATCCTGTATTACTCCATTTACTTTTTTGATATTATTCTTCATAATTTTTAATAATCGCATGAATTTAGAAGAAAAATTACTTAAAGAAAAATTTGGAAGGGACTATGAATTATATTTAGAACGATCTAAACGTCTTATTCCATATATTTATTGAATATAAATCCGGTGAATAATTTTGGATAAAAGAGGGTGGAAAATTGTTTATTTAAGTCAATGTTTACTCAATCAAAATTTAAGATTTCCTGGTATTGCAGTAGAAAGTGGAGTAATAACGGAACTTATTGAGGCTCTAATACAACATGGAATTGGAATCGAAACATTACCCTGTCTTGAAAGAGTAGGATGGGGTGGAGTCAAAAGAAAAACATTCTATAAATATTTTCCAATCGTTTCCAAAAATATTGGTTCGATAAAATTTCCCTTAATCAAACTTATTTTAAGAATTTGGATAATGAACTATAAAAAAGTTTGTAAAAAAGAAGCAAAGAAAGTTATTTCTCAATTAAAAGATTACATTAATTCTGGATATTCAATTTTAGGAATGATTACTACAAACGATAGTCCTACATGCGGGTTTACTAAAACGATGAACTTATTAGAGTTAAGCTCAAAATATAAGGAATTAGGGATAAAAGATGAAATTTTTGAAAATCCTTCACTTGAAAATATGAAAAACATTATTCCTAATCTATGTGAGGATGGATCTGGCTATTTTACAGCTGAACTTAATAAGCAAATTAATAAGAATAAGTTAGATATTAAAATGGTCGGTTATGATATTTGGAATAACTCATCTGAAGAAATTAAGAAAGTAATAAAAAATGTGGGTATTATAATTTAAAAAAAAGGATTTTATAACATTATTTGATCATCAATAATTTCTATTTGAAAGATTTTTCCATCAAGCCAAACTTCGCAAGTTTTGCAACTTGTCCATAGATAAGTCCCATCCCAAGTAATTCCTATTGTCCCTTCTGCCGCAGGGTAAATTTTGCCTACTAAACTTCCGTCTAAAGTCCATCTTGAGAGTTCTGTTTCAGCAGCTACCCAAAAATGACTTCCTGTCAATGTTAAAGCCCCAAAAATCGTTCCTCCAGAAAGATTTATAGTTTCTATTACGGTTGCAGATTTATTAAGCTTGTATAACTTTGTACCATCAGAACCTGGAAGATATAAATAAGTTCCATCAGTTGCGATTCCCGCAGAACTACCTATTTCACTCGGAAGTGGGAAAGTATCAATAACTTCTAGATAATCAGTGCTATTTATCTTAAATTTAATAATTGTTTTATATACGATATCATAGGTCCAAAAATATTGGCCGTCATATGCTAATCCATTTGGATTGAGAACATCATCATTTCCAAATTCTTCAATACTTTCGGATGTAATATTAATTTTTACAAAATTTTTAGAATCCCCAATATCCGTTGATTTATGTTTGAACTTCCAAAGACACCCATTAACATATGTTAATGTCCAATCAAAGGAAGTCTCATTCTCAAGGCGATTTATGATTATACGTGTCTCATCGACTGTATCATAAACATAAAGATAACGATCTTCTGGGTCTCCCGGTACATACCCCAATTCTCTTGTTTTAGGATCAGGAAAATCTAAAATTGGGATTGGTACTGTTCCATTACCGAATAAATCATTGCCAGATGTGATTGCTGTAACTGTTGGATCTAGAAATATTTTAGCCATTGTTATATTTTCAAATTTATTTTCTATTATGCTAATATTTGATGTAGAGGTAACCGTGATTGCATCTCCAGAATAATTCACAAAGTAGTTTCCAATCACAGTAGAGTTAGTTGCTTCTGTTAGTATTCCATAATGCCCGCCATTGAAGATATTATACTGCATCATAAGATCATAATTGAATTCTTCAGCCGCAATCTCATGATATCCGTTTCCATAAAGTAGACTATATTCTATTAATCCATAGGACTCTGCTGCGTAAATACCTTCTGTATGAATCCATCTGATTATAGAATGAGATATACTAATATTAGCTTTTGAAAATTCAATACCAATGATGGAAAATTCAACTATAACGTATTCGAATATCGAATTATTTGTATTCTTGCATACAATCCCACTCCAATCGGCATTGATGGGATCTTCAGCATCAGATGTGAACCAAATTTGTTGATCAGGTAAACCAACTGCCCTTATGGTCCCACCATCAACAAATAAGCCAACTCTACTGATATTTTTATATCCTCTAAAATGTTTAAATTCTACAAATGTCCCTGGTAAGACTGTTAGAGTGATTCCATTAGGTACTAGTACATCACTTTGAACTATAACATGTCCCTTCCAAGTTGTATCTTCAGTAAGAGTACCCTCTGCTACAATTGTGCCATTAGGTTCTTCTAGAGAAATAAAAAAGAATATTCCAGTCAATAATGTAGCAGGAACACCAAATAAAACGATAATAAGAATTATAAATAATTTTCTATTCCTAAATTTTTCTGGAATTTTCATGTTAATCATAGATTATCTATTCTCTATAATAATTGATTAGAATGTAAATAAACTTAACTCACATCTTTCTTAAATCATTAATTAATAATACATACGAGAAGATTAAAATATAAAAGATCCTGTCAAAATATTCCGTATCAAAAAATGGTCTCCATCTTATTATTTAGCATATCCAAATAATCTTTAATACAGAAATAATGATATATATTAATTATTAAATGTCTAGAACTAATAAATCTGGAATTAGAAAGATAGGACTTCCACTTCTAATTATTACCTTTGGGTTAGCTGCGGGCTTCCCCGGAGCACTTCTAATTTTTAGAATAAATTCAGATGAGTATTGGACTATCATTACGCCTGAACTTGTGCGAATGGATTCAAGTGTTCTGGATAACATGATTTTTGATGTTGAAAATAATTATTATGGAGTTTATAGTATCTTAGTAATAAGAAACGGTTTTATCGTAAAGGAATGGTATGATATATTCGCTAGTAGGGAATATCTATTTCGTTTATATTCAGTTTCTAAAAGTGTTACTTCAATTTTAGTAGGGATTGCGCTCGATAAAGGCTATATTAGTAGTCTTGATGAGTTAGTCCTCGATTATTTTCCTGATAAGGATATTGCAAATCTCGATTCTCAAAAAGAGTCGATTACAATTGAACATTTATTAACTATGACTACAGGTTTACATTGGCCTGAATATTATCCCTATGAACATCCTCAAAATCCTTATCATGATTGGAAAGCAAGTGAAGATCATGTAGAATATGTGCTTAATAGAACAATGATAGCTACTCCGGGTGAAACATTTAATTACAATACAGGAGCAACTCATTTACTATCCGCAATAGTACAAAGAGCTACTAACATGTCAACTGTTGATTTCGCAGAGCAATATTTATTTGAACCTTTAGGAATTGAACGTTTTAATTGGTTAGAAGACCCACAGGGAGTAGCATGTGGTGGTGATGGATTATTTCTTAAAACTCGAGACATGGGTAAACTGGGATATCTTTTTCTTAAAGGAGGTAAATGGGGAACAAACCAGATTATATCAGAAAGTTGGGTAAGAACCTCCACCAGTCCTTTAATTTATTTGGGGTTAAATAGTGGATATGGATATCAATGGTGGGTTAATCCTAACAGCAACCGTTATCGTGCATTAGGTTATGGAGGACAGCAAATCAATGTCTATTACACCAGAGATTTGATTATAATGTTCACGGGCATGAATCTAAATTTTGATTTTAGCTCATATTTAATTGATAATTATATTTTACCAGCTTTGTTATAAATGAAGGTGTTATAAAAATGGCAGAAATAACAAAAAAATTGAAGATATTATTGTTGATCAACGCTATTATAGGATTAGGTTTCGCATTCTTTTACTTAGCTTTTCCATTTTGGTTTTTATCTCTGGTTCAATGGCCATTTTTCGATCCATATTATTCTTGGGCATTTGGGGGTATTTTTTTAATTCTTTCAAGTTTCATACTTTACACGATTAAAATGGATGATTGGGTAAGATTGAAGACTATTTACGAGATTACTATTGCATGGCAAATTCTGATTTTAGTCCTGAATATTATGACTTTAATTTTTATTCCCGCGCCGTTAGATTCAATTATAACAACGTGGATTTACAACATAATCTTTATTGTTTTAATTTCTCTTAACATATCTTTATATAATAAGAATAAACAGAAGTAACTTTAGAAAGAGATTATATTAAGCATAGTTAGAAGTAATCTTATTCATATTTTTTAAAATTTCGCTTTTTTGAACTTCTAATTTTTGAATTCTTTGTTTAAAAATTTCGATTTTTGTTTTTTCGTATAGATCTCTATTAGAAGCGATTTGTTTATCTATTTCATGAATAAAGGTTTTAATCATAATAGAATTTTAGATTTAATTAATTTAAAGGAAGAGGAACAAAAATACCCATTAGACTTATTTGGAAAAATTAGGCTACGTAAAAAAGTTAAAGAAAAAAATCTTGAAATAGTTCCTCATTAAGATCGACAGAATATTTCCTTAAATCAGTCAATCCTTGTTCGATAAGAATATCTTCATCGATAAAAAAATTTCCTGTACATTCTTGACTAGGTTTAGTAAGAATAAAATACGCTGCGTCAGCCACAATTTCCGGAGTCCTTGAATGTTTAATCGTAGATTTGCCACCTAATAAATTACTTACAGCTGCAGTTGCGATTGGGGTACGAGGCCACAGTGCATTTACTGCAATTTTGTCTTTTTTAAATTCTTCTGCCATACCTAGAACACACATACTCATCCCATATTTAGCTATCGTATAACCTACATTATTTTTAAACCATTTTGGATCCAAATTTAGAGGTGGTGATAAATTCAAAATATGGGGATTTTCCGATTTTTTAAGATGTGGAATACATAATTTTGAACATAAAAAAGTTCCTCGTACATTGACATTAAACATCAAGTCAAATCGTTTCAATTCGAGTTCTAAGGTTGGGGATAGATTTATAGCACTCGCATTATTTACAAGAATATCAATACCCCCAAATTCTTTAATTGTCAATTCAATAGCATTCTGTACCTGCTTCTCAAATCGGATATCTGTAATACACGGAAGAGCATTACCCCCTGCAGAGATGATTTCATCTACAGCTGTGTAGACAGTTCCTGGTAGTTTTGGATGAGGTTCTTTCGTTTTTGCCACTACTGCTACGTTTGCTCCATCTTTAGCCGCTCTCAAACCGATAGCTTTTCCAATACCTCTACTAGCGCCGGTAATAAAAAGAGTTTTTCCTTTTAATGATGTCATTTACATTAATTATATATCTTGTATCTAATTTTGCATTGTTATCTTGTATTTCAACTGATCTTTTATAGTTTATAGTAATAATTCATAAGAAAAAGATTTAAACTCCTTTATATAATACTTTATAAATAAGAATGGCAGATTTGAATCCCAATAAATTACATGTTGTATACCAAGGCTCGGTTGATACCAGCAAATTAATTTTACCTCGTAAATATACATTGACTCATTCAGATTCAACTGGAGACCTTTTTCTGACAGTTGGACCAGATTATGATAATAATCAAACTTCAAGCCTTTACACTCGATTTATGAGAGATGAAGTATTAGCAGAGTGGCAAAAGAAAAATAATCATTATGAATTACATTTTTATTTACATGTTAGTGGAGGATTTTGTTTTGGTTGGGCGAAATTACGAGATAGAATTTTCAGATATCATCTACCTCTCGTATTTCAATCAATAAGGTATGGAGATAAAGAACTAATTGATAATTTGCCAGAAATTCAAAATTCACTTATTTTTGTCCACTTTAAGTCTAAAAATAAGAAGTATAACAAAATTGAAAATTTTGGAAAAGTTAAAGAAATTCATTATTAGAAAATATAAATTCCAGTTCCTCTACAATTAATTTTTATAACTATAAGTAATTAGCTTTTTGATAAAATATTAACACAGCTTACATAAGATCTAATTTTTATATTAATTTATATGAATGAAATAAGTAAATTAGTAGAGGAAGGATATAATAAAATCGCTGAGGATTATTACAACCACAGGGATTTAAATAAATTTAATAATGAGTTGGAAGAATTTGTTTCATTACTCCCAGAAAAGGCTCATATTTTGGATGTAGGATGTGGTGCGGGAATTCCAACGGCTAAATTCTTAACTAAAAGAGGAATTAAAGTAACTGGGATTGATTTATCTGATAAAATGTTAAATCTCGCACAAGTGAATGTACCTAAAGCTGAATTTATCAAAATGGATATGAATGAATTAAAATTTAAGCAAAATACTTTTGATGGGATAGTAAGTGTATATACTCTATTTCACGTTCCTAAAAAGAACCATAGAGAGATCTTCAAAAAATTCTTTGAAGTATTAAAACCTGGAGGGATATTATTAATAAATACAGGTATTTCTGAATCAGAAGGACAAAGCTACTTCTTTGGAGTTCCAATGTTTTGGAGTAATTTTAGTCCAAAAACCACTCTAGAGTTGGTAAAACAAGTAGGTTTCTCAATCATATTTGAGGGTGTTCTGGAAAGAGGTGGAGAATACCAATATTGGATTTTTGGAAAAAAATGAATCAATTTATTTTCAGATTTTCGTTCTATAAATTAAAGAAATCTAATTTAGAAATTATATCTATAACATAGATTAATGTATTTCTAATTTTCTTTTTTGTTTTAGCTTTTTATAAATTAAAGATCTAATATTAACTATAGATCTTCTATAAATTTGATAAAGCAATGCCAGATGAAAATTTACCCTTAAAGTCGAAATTAGCGTATGGAGGTTTTTGGGCAGGACTTAGCTTACCATCTCAAATTTTTTTTTCAGCAATAACATTCTTTTACAATACGGTTTTAGGATTAAGACCTGAAGCAATTGGTATTGCCTGGTTATTCTTCTCAATTTGGAATACAGTAAATGATCCTATTTTTGGTTTTTTAATAGATCGTACAAAGTCAGAAAAATATGGGAGAAGAATTCCCTATATTAGATTTGGAGCTCCTATGTATGGAATATTTTTCATTCTCTGTTGGATTCCTATTGTAGATATAAATAGTCAAGTAGCTCTCTTTTTCAATTTAATTTTTGTATTATTTGTTTTTGATACATTTTTTACAATATTAGGCCTTATAAATTATACCCTTCCAGCTGAAATGGTAATAACGGCAAAAGCTAGGGCGAATTTAATGGTATACGGTAATATCATTAATTCTATTGCACTTTTTATTTCATTTATACTGCCTACATTATTGTTAATTGGAAATCCCGCTCCTAATGCTTATGAAGTATATCTAATTGCAATGATTATTGTAGGAATTGTCTCAGCAATAATATTATTCATTAGTAGTTTCTATTTAAAGGAAAATAAATATACACAAATGGAGGAAACACTTCCAATCCTCAATGGAATAAAAGAAACTTTTAAAAACGAACCATTTTTAATTTTTGAAGTATCTATCTTTTCTTTCACTCTTGCCCAAACAATCCTCACTACTGCTATATTTTATTATGTTGAATATGTTTTACTATTATCTGGTCTCCTTACAATGATTCCTTTAATAATTGTATTTATAATGATTTTTGCTTTCTTGATGATTTTTAATCGATTAATCGCTAAATTTGGTGTAAAGAAAACCTTTATTTTAACACTACTTTGGACAGGTTTAAGTTTTCTATTAATCTTTTTCATTGGATGG
>JBHLLI010000085.1:0-17763 GCA_048885765.1 Candidatus Hermodarchaeota archaeon | reverse complement strand
CGTTTTTATGATGTAAATAAAGGAAAGATACTTATAGATGGAGTCGATATATTGAACTTTAAGAAAAAAGAATTAAGAGAATTAATCGGAATTGTCCCACAAGAAGCATTTTTATTTACAGGTACTATTCGAGAAAATATTTTGTATGGATATGAAACTATTACTCCAGAACTTGAAAAAAGAATGATCGATGTCTCAAAATTTTTAGGACTACATAATTTTATTGATGCTCTTTATAAAAAATATGATACTAAATTAAAAGAAAATGGGAGTAATATTTCCATAGGACAAAGACAATTGATTGCATTTGCTCGTGCTTTAATTACAGAGCCAAAAATTCTGATTTTAGATGAAGCCACATCATCAGTAGATCCTTATACAGAAACCTTAATACAGGACGCCTTAAATAAAGCTCGGAAAGGAAGAACTACTATTATTATTGCACATCGTCTCTCAACTATAAAAAACGCTAATCATATAATAGTCTTAAATGCTGATAAAAAGGGTATAATAGAGCAAGGTGAACATGATAGTTTAATTGCTTTAAATGGAAAATATAAACGGCTTCTTGAAATGCAAAATCGTGATATTGAAATTAATAATTAGAGAATTTCCATAATAAAACTAAATTATGATCAATTTTTTTCATATTTAGGTGTATTATTATTCCATATTTCGAATATTCTGGTAAACAAATATTTTATCAATTAAAGGATAATTCTTCAAAAAACCTACTCATTCTTATTCACGGAGCAGGAGGGAATTCAAATGTCTGGGAGAATCAATTTTATCTAAAGATCAACTACAATATTATTGCTATTGATTTACCTTCTCATAATAAATCCAATAATTTTTCCGAATTATCTTTAGATTTATATGTTGATGTTGTAAAGAAACTAGTAGAGACTTTAAATCCTAAAAAATTGATTTTAGGAGGACATTCTATGGGAGGAGTTGTAGGCCAGGAATATTATTTTAGAAATCCAAATGACGTCTCTGCTCTTATTTTATGTGCTACGGGTGGAAGGATGCGAGTAAGTCAAGCTATTTTTGATTCTATAAAACCTGATTTTCAAAAATACATAAAATCTTTTCCAATTGGGACATTTTATAAAAAAACTTCGAAAGATATAATTGAAAATGCAGTTTTTGAGGTTTCTCAAGTGAATCCAGACGTTATTTATCGTGATTTTAAAATCTGTGATGCTTTTGATACTTTAGATAAGACAAATTCAATTGAAATTCCCTGCTTAATTATTTGTGGGAAGTATGATGAACTTACGCCAGTAAAATATTCACAATTTTTTCATGATAAAATTAAAAATTCAGAACTTTACATAATAGATAAGGCGGGGCATGGTGTTATGCTAGAAAAACCTAAAAAAGTAAACCAGGCTATAGAAAAATTTATAGAAAATCAATTGTAAGCTATTAAAATGCGTACGTACACATATGGTCCTTTTCAATCAAGAAGATTAGGACTTTCTTTAGGAGTAAATGTTTTAGCGAATTACAAATTATGTACATATAATTGTGTTTACTGTGAAATCGGATTAACAAAAAAAGATAATTTAGTTTCTCCGAAATACAAAATAAATTTACCTCCTTCATCTAGTTTTCGAAAGGAACTACTATCAATTTTAAGATACGTACCTCATTTGAATTCAATTACTTTTGGTTATAATGGTGAACCGACTTTGAATGAAAGTTTACTAGATTTTCTTAAAATCGCATTGGATGTAAGAAAGAATTTAAATTGGACTAACAAAGAACCAATTGCTACCCTATTTACCAATTCTAGTACATTATATATTGATAATGTAAGAGAACGCGTCAAACAATTTGAATTAATTTTAGCTAAATTAGATGCAGCTAATAATATTGATTTCAGGAGGACAAACCGAGCTCACCATGATACTCCTAATATTGAAATAATAATTGAATCATTGATTAAATTAAAACAAGAAATGCCTAAAAAAAATAAATTGGCTATTCAATGTTTAATTTTTAATTCTTACAAAGATGATTTTATTCCAAACAATAATTCCACAAATATTTCTGATTTAGCTCATGCATTAAAAAGAATAAAACCAGATATTATACAAATTTACTCAACAGCAAGGATTCCTGCTGAATATTTTGTATTCTCAATTGATGATACTAGAAAAAGAGAAATTGCAGCAATTTTTAACGAAATTATAAATGATGATAGAATTGAAATAAATGTTTACTAGACTTTAGAAAAACTTTTATTTCTATAATAATAATTTGAAATATTTATAATAATCCAAGGTTAAAAGAATACACACATAAATTAAAGGTGAATTAAGAGTGGCGAAAAAGTTTATTGCTGGTGTTGATATTGGAGGTACTTGGGTACGAGCTGCTATTTGTACATCAGATTTAAATGAAAATAATATTATGAAAAAAAGTTCCAAGACAATAAAGGAAAATAAATTTTCAATATCTAAAATGGTGTGTGAAATGCTTTCAGAGTTGATTTCTGAAAATAACATTGAAAAAAACCAAATTTTAGGTATTGGGATAGCTACAGCGGGTCCTTTAAATATGGAAAAAGGAGAAATATTCAATAATACCAATCTTGGATTTAAATTCATTCCACTAAAAGCCCCTATAGAAAAAAAATTCCCTAGTATCCCATTATTTTTTATCAATGATTGTAATGGGGGCGTTTTAGGAATACACTTCTTTGAGGCTAATAGTGATGAAAAAGATAATTTGGTGTATATCACTATGTCTACTGGAATAGGTGGCGGAGTAGTATGTAGTGGACACCTTTTACTTGGAAAAGAAGGTAATGCAGCAGAAATTGGACATGCCGTTGTAAATCCAAATAGCAATTCAAGATGTAATTGTGGAGCATATGGGTGTTGGGAAGCATATAGCTCTGGAACAGGAGTTCGGAACAGAGCATTAGCAGGTTTAGGAGAAAAAAAGTTAGATGCGAGTATTTTGATGCAAATTGTTAATAATAATAGAACACAAATAACAGCTAAAGAAGTTTTTCAAGCGGCAAGGAAAGGAGATGAATTATCAACTAAAATTGTTGAAGAATGTGTGTATTATACTAAAGTTGGTGTTGGCATTGTTAACAACTACTATGATTGTACTTCAATATATTTTGGAGGTGCAATGATGAAAGACAAAGATCAAATAATTCCTCAAATAATTGAACAATTTGAAAAAAATCCAATTAAATTTACTATAAATCATCCTCCAATTATAAAAATAACAAAATATAGTGATGAAATAGGTTTAAGGGGAGCATTAGCTCTTGTTAAATATAAAATAGAAAAAAATAAAATAATCGCTTAAAAATTAGAGCACACTATGGAAGAATCAAATTTAATCTTTACTCTAAGTGGTATAAGAGGTCGTATTGAGAAAGATTTTAAATATGACGTTGTAAAAAAAATTGCTATTGCTTTTGGATTATTAGTTAATGGCAAGGATAAGAAAGTAGTACTTGGTCGAGACACCAGACCTAGTGGAATCTATATTGAACAGGCGATAATCGAAGGTTTAATTTTATCTGGTTTTGAAATAATAAATCTTGGAATATGTCCAACACCGGTAATAATTCATGCGAAAAATAAACTAAATATTCCATTTGGTATTATAATTACAGGATCTCACAACCCTCAAGAGTGGAATGGATTAAAATTAATATCCGAAACTACATTTTTAAATTCTGATGACTTAGAAATCATTTCCATATACATAGAGAATATAAATTTAAATGATTATAGAAAAATCCATTCAGGATCAGAATTGCATGTTAAAAATTGGAACCCGGTTAAAGAGTATATTAACGATTTAATGGATTATATTGATATTAGAAATATTAGAAAAAAGAATAAACTTAGAGTAGTTATTGATACTGGAGCAGGGGCAGGAAATTATGTCACACCAATAGTTTTAAATGAGTTGGGATGTGAGATTCGGTTGATAAATAATGAATTACTTGTTAATAATGATTTTCCACGAGAAGTTGAACCTATAAAAGAAAATCTCAGAGATTTAATAATGGAGGTTTGGCAAGGGAAATATGATATTGGTTTTGCTCATGATACAGATGCAGATCGCCTCGCAGTTATTGGAGATAATGGAGAATGTTATCCTGAAGATATTGGTTTAGCCTTGATTACGGATTATTATTTAAAAAATGTTGAGGATGTTAATAAACAAGTTTATTTTGTTACTAATTTAGCATCTTCTTTAAGATTTGAAGCCATAGCAGAAAAATATAATGCCCAAGTTATTCGAACTCCTGTGGGAGAACGATTTTTGACAGAAAAAATGAATGCTCTAATATCGGATTCATCAAAAAATCGCTTAGTATTTGGTGGAGAAGGTTCATGCGGAGGAATTATGTTTCCTTATTTCAATAATACAAGAGATGGGATTTTTGCAGCAGCAAAAATTATCGAAATTATGATAAAGACTGGAAAAAATATCTCACAACTAGTATCAGAATTACCTAAATACTATTCTCATAGAATTAAAATTAGTACCAAAAATATTGATACTATTTCTCTTATTTCTAAAGTAAAAGAAGAATTAATTAAGGAGGGGGAAATTGTAGAACAAATAGAAAATGATCTCAGATTTGGTCAAAGAAAGGATTGGTTTGTGCTTATTCATCCCTCAAATACAGAACCGATAATTAGAATCATAAGTGAGGCAAAAAGGGATTCTCTAGCAAGAGTTTATTGTGAAGCAACAGCTGAACTTGTGAAATTAGCTATATCGTCTTGACTTTTCTTTCCCATCCTTTTCCCATTTCTGGTTTGATTTTCTCTGAATAATGAGAATTCCACCACAAAATTTATAAGTTTGATAATAATATAGTTTTATTAAACATATTTGTTGATTTAATCATGATAATTACAGAAAATAATTGGATTAGAACTAATCGAGACACTATGGTAGTTCGTGATCCGTATTGTGATAAAATTATCATGGCTATGATGTTTTTAGGGGTTGTATCATATTTCCCTGCAACATTATCCTCATAAAAACATAGAAATCAACAGCGCGCTGATTCTTATTTTTTACTTTATAACATTGAATAGATTTTCTCGTTAACTGTTTTCATATTTTTGGCGAAACTCCGGATTCCTAGGGTTAGTTTAATACACTCAGACAGTAATATCGTATTATTAGAGGCTCTAAATATGTTTTTAAAGCAATTTAATAAAAATTAAGGAAAAACAAATAAAATAGGTTGAAAAATGTCAGAATTAAAGGAATTTATTCAAGAAAAAATAGTTAAATCTCCTTTAGAGTTAGAAAAAAATCTCTCTCTTGACAAGTGGAGAGCGAATATATGGAAATCATATTTGATTAATTTTATAGAGGGATTTCATTTAATTTCAGGAGTTTTACTACCATTTTTCTTGACATGGGGTAGATTAACATTTGTTGAGGTAATGTTCCTACAAAGTTATTTTACAATGATGATATTGGTATTCGAGATTCCTTGTGGCGCAATAGCAGATTATATAAGTAGGAAATTCTCTCTTATGCTAGGAGCATTGACAACTGCGTTTGCAGCGTTGATTTATGGAAGTTATCCAAGTATAATCATATTTACAATTGGTGAAACGTTATGGGCTTTTGGAGCGGCTTTAACATCAGGTACTAATATGGCATTTATTTATGATACCTTAAGAAAACTTGGAAGAGAAAATGAAGTTTCAAAAGTAATGGCAAGAAATCGTAGTTTCAGCTTACTTGGTATTGCACTTTCAGCTCCAATTGGTTCGGTTATTGGAGCATTTTTTTCATTGAATCTTGTAATGAGTCTTGTATTTGTGCCATTTATAATAGCAACCATAATTTCAGCAACTTTAAAGGAGCCTAATCATGACTTAGAGAAAAAGAAAAAAGACAAATATTTAACTATTGTAAAATCTGGAATTAAAGAACTCACAACCAATAAGATTCTAAGAATTTTAGCCGTTGAAATGGTGATAACAGAAGCATTAGTGTTTTTCTTGATATGGACTTATCAAGTCTACCTCGAAGCCTTAAATTTTCAATTAATATTCTTTGGATTCATAAGTACGTTAATGACGCTTGTACAAATTCTCTTTAACAATATGCTTCCAACTCTAGAAAATAAAATTCAAAACAAGAGAAAATTTCTTAAAGTATACACAATAATTCCCGGCTCGGCCTTTATTTTAATGGCGTTGATACAGTATCTTCCAGTGAGTATTCCTTTAATTCTCATAGTTATTGGATTTGGATTTTCAAGGAGTTTGATATTTGTTAAAGGCATAAATCAAAGGATTGAAACGGAAAACAGAGCTACAGTCATAAGCACAATAAACATGATAGCTAGTTTAATAAGAGCAATTCTTTATCCTCTTGTTGGATATCTAGTGATGTGGAATTTAAATATAACATTTATAGTATTAGGAGTATTAATTATAGTATTTGCGGTACTTTCGAGGATAAAGAGTGATAATTTATAATTTTTTTTTTTTTAATTATACTAATGAATTAACTCAACTCATTTAAAATTCTTTCAGCTAAATCCTTTCTTACTACTTCTGATAATTCTTCTAAAGAAGCCTTTTTGATATTATCTACACTTCCAAAATGGTTAAGTAATTTATTTCTTGTAATGGGGCCAATTCCTTCAATATCATCTAAAATGGATCCTTTAACCCTCCTTTCTCTTTGCTTTTTATGTAATTTTAAAGCAAATCTATGAGATTCATCTCGTACTCTTTGAAACAATTTTAATAAAGAGGAATTTTTTGGCAAGATAATAGGTTCCTTTTTATTGGGGACATAAATTTCTTCATTTTTCTTTGCCAATCCTATGACAGGGATATTAAGCCCTAGCTCATCCAAAACCGAGATGCCTGCGTTCAATTGTCCTTTTCCCCCATCAATTAGAATTAAATCAGGAAGAGTTAGACTTCTCTTAAGCAAAAAATTGTATCTTCTCCTTAATACTTCTCTCATCATAGCTACATCATCAGGAGTAGATTTAGACTGAATTTTAAAATGTCTATAGTTTTTATTATAGGGTTTTGCATCCAAAAAATACACCATTGACCCTGTTGCATCGGTACCTTCAATATTTGAAATATCAAAACCTTCAATTATTCGAGGATCTTTAGGTAAATTTAATAATTCTTTTGCTTCTTTTAAGATTTCTTGTCTGAAATCTTCCTCATCCATTTGAATACTTTCCATTTGAATACATTGATTTACGATCACTGTAGCATTTTTATTAGCAATACGAATCAGGCTTTTTTCATAGTCATCTTTTGCTGATCTAATTTTTATTTCTGGTTTTAAACCTTTTAGATAATTAATAAGAATTTCAAGGTTTTTATTTATTTCAGGAATTATTATTGCATCTGGTAATTGTGTTTTAAACTCTTGATAATACTGCTCTAAAATAGAAGAAAACAATTCACCTTGGTGAATTAATTTTTCTCTTAAATCAAAATTAAAAGAATTTTTATTTATTATTCTCCCTTCCCGGATATGGATTATTACCATAGCCATATAATTACTCGCAGACTTAAATCCTATGATATCTTTATTAGCATCATGATCTAGCATAACATGTTGTTGGTCTGTAGCATGATCAATGTCGAGTAATTTATCTCTCCAAAATGCTGCTATTTCAAAGTCTTGATTATTTGCTGCAGACTCCATTTTTTCTTGAATTTGTTTTTTTAACTCACCTGTCTCTCCTTTTAAGAACAATTCAATTCTTTTAATATTGTCCCTATACTCTTCTTTAGATATTTCAGTAAAACAAGGGCTAGGGCAGAGTTTTAACTGATAATATAAACAAGGTCTCTTTCTTCTTTTAATTGGCTTTTTACATGAACAATAAGGAAAAATTTTTCTTAAATCTCTTAAAATTCTTATAATTTCTTTTTTATCTGTATATGGCCCTAGAAATAAGTTATCTTGGGAATACTTTTCAGGATTCCTAAGTACACGAATTCTTGGAAAATCTTCAGAATAAAAAATAGCAACCCACGGATAAGTTTTCGAATCCCTCATTATTACATTAAAACGCGGGAGATGTTTTTTAATCTGGATATTCTCTAAAAGTAAAGCCTCTTTCTCATTTTCAGTCACAAAATATTCAATAGAATGGATATGTTTAACAAGTTCTTTGATTTTTTCTTCATAAAATGGATCAGTAAAATGAGATTTTGTGAAATATTGATTAACTCTTTTTTTGATATTCAAAGCTTTGCCAATATATATAACATTTTTCTCATTGTCAAGAAATAAATAAACACCAGGTTCATTGGGTAAGCTCTTTCTCTGCAGTTGTAAATCAGTCATGTTTTATAGGATGGTTGAGACCATTTTTATTTAGAATTTAAGCCTATAATACTTTTATTTAAATAGAGATTAATATTTTATTGTTATACTAATAAAAGAAGAATTATCTCCAGTAAGTTATAATTTCATTTACTAATTCTTGAGGAATATCGACTGTTTTGTATGTCTTACAATAGTATTTAATGTCTGATAGGAAATTATTGAGCTTATATAACTTAGAATACGCTTTAATATACTTGCCATTTAATGTCTGATTTCTGCATATAGAAGCGATAGCATCAAAGTTAGTTTGGATGTGTTTAACATCTTTATAACTCATTTGGTAATAATAATGCCCATATTTTCTAATTTTGAAGGGGACCCATAGGAGATACATGAATACTATTCCTAAATTGAATTCTAGAAAAGTATTAATGATTAATAATTCTAAACTCCATACTCCCTGTGCTTGCCGAATACCGGATATTGCTAAACTAAATTCTAAAGAAAACTCAACTAAAGTTCCAATTAAAAATATATACAGAATATCTTCCAACCTTAACTTCTTTTTGATATATAAAAATATGGCAACTCCTATATTAATTAGAACCATTATAATTTCATTAACTCTTTGATTTGCTATATTCATGTCTCTAGATACTTCAATTAACCTATCATCAAGAGGAATTAATTGAGAACCAGTTGATACAAATATCCACCCCAAGTAAAAGAGTACTGTAAAAAATATCAAATCTTTTCGATTTCTTTTATCAAACATGACAAAAACATAAGAAAATTGAACAAATCCTGGTGAAAAGCAGAACCATAAGAAAAAGATAAACGGATCCATAGGTCCAGTATAACTCCTTGTATGAGTAATTAAATACCACAATATATAATCTGTAAAGATATAAATCAACCACCCACACAAACCCCATATAATAGAAAGCCAATATTTTTTTCTTATCAAGAAGAAGATCCATATTGTCAAAAAGATTAAATCAAGATAAATGAAGTCCATTCCTAAACTTCTTGTGACTATTGCATCTGCCATGTTATCCCCATTTTAAAATTTTTTATCCTCTAATTAAAAATGTAATAAATTATAATTATACTTAGAATGTAAATTTTGTAAAAAATCGAAACAAAAATTAATAATTAAATTAAGTGGAATATAATTATGGTAAAAATCAGAATTTGCCCAAAATGTAAAGAACCGAATTTAAAGAATGCTGTAAATGTTTCAGGGTGGCTTGCACCAGATATGTATGAATGCTCATGTGGTTATGTTGGTCGTTTCTATGTTGAGGTTGATCCTGAGGATTATGAATTAGATCCAGAGGATATCTCAGAGGATTAATTCGATTTAGTATAAGATTAAATTCTAAAAATCTATAATTAAATCATCTATAAAACTGATGGTGTAATCCAAAATGGAACAATTATTAAAAGAAGCTCAAAAGATAAAATCTTTAGAGATACAAGGGGCAAGTAATATAGCTATTAGTGCAATTGGATTTCTAAGTGATTATGCTAAAAGATTAAAGTGTGAAAATGTTAATGCTTGTTTTGAAAAACTTTACGAAGCAAGGGAAATATTAATAGATACACGACCAACTGAACCCGCTATGAAAAATGGTTTAAAATTTATTATGAGTAAATTAGAACAAGAAAAAAATACTATAATCCCTGAATATATCTCCGATATAATTGAAAAGTATAAAAACCAGTATAATGATATGCTTCAAAATTCAAAAAAGAGAATTGCCGAAATAGGTGCTCGACGTTTTCCACCAATAGGTCAAAAATTTAGCGTAATGACCCATTGCCATTCAAGTTTAGTCACTGGTATTCTCTTAGAGGCTAAGAAACAAGGGAAAAATTTTAAAGTAATTAATACAGAAACACAACCTAGACTACAAGGCAGAAAAACTGCAAAAAAGTTATTAAAGGCAGGGATCGAGGTCATTCATGTTGTTGATAGCGCTATGAGATGGGCTGTAAGACATTATCAAGTAGATTTAATATTAATTGGAGCAGATAGCATAACTTCTGAAGGGACTATTATTAATAAAATTGGATCTAGATTGTTAGCATTAGTAGCTCATGAAGAGCATGTTCCCTTTTATGTTGCATCTCCTTTACTAAAGTATAATCCGGAAACAAACCTAGGAATATTAGAGATAATTGAAATGAGAGATCCTCAAGAAATATGGAAAGATCCCCCAGAAGGAATTGAAATTTTAAATCCTGCTTTTGAAACTGTTAGTAGAAGATACATAGATGGTTTAATTACTGAAGCAGGTATTTTTGCATCTAGTCATGTATCAAATTACTTTGAGAAATTCTATCCAGAAATGGTATAATTGGTATAAAATATTATTATCCCCATTTCTCTATGGCTTTGGCTAATTCCATATTGGTTTTTGCATATTGCTTTAATTCATAATTATCTAAAACCGCGTTAACTGCCTGTCTGATTGCTTTAGCTCCCGCTTCAGTTCCCATAGGATGTCCATGGCATCCTCCTCCAAATTGATAAACCATATCTTTACCTAATATATCAATCAATTCCGGAATGTGCAAGGGACTTAGACCACCTGAAGCAACAGGTAAGATTCCTTTCAGGTTATTCCAATCTTGATCTAACATTGTTACATTGTTTCCAGTCACGTTAACTTCTGTAATAACTCTATTAATTTCTAAAACTTCTCTTTTTCCCCCCTCCATCTTGCCTATAATAGTTCCAGTATGAAGTTGATCCATACCAATAAGTCTCATTAGCTTGGCCAATGCTAACATTGTCATCCCATGTTTTTTGCTTCTAGTAAAAGCCGCATGCATAGCTCTATGAGCATGAATTACGATATCTTTGTCGTCAAGGTACTCTCGAATTTCCTGTAAAGCGGAAAACCCTATTGTTACAATATCCACCATAACATATTCTCCCCCGTTTTCTATTACAAAATCAGCTCTTTTTTTCATAACACTGATAGGTGCCGATATATTTGGCATGTAAAACTTCCTTTCTCCTGTCTGATTTTCAATTTTATCTCGAATCTTTAATGTCTCTAATATCCTTTTTTCAAACTTGTTAAAGGTCATGCTTGTTAAATTCTCATCGTCTTTTACGATATCTAATCCTCCACTCCATGCTTCTCCACATACTTTAGAATGTTCAATTTCAGAAAGTCCAACTTTTGGTTTTACAATAGTTCCTAAAAGAGGTCTATCCCTCACTTTTGTCAACGATCTAATACCATCAATTCCAAATTTAGGACCTTTATATGTATTAACAATATCTTTTGGAAAGCTTATATCTAACAATCTTAGATTCTTTAAGACCTTCATTCCATATATATTTCCAGCAATAGCACTCAATATCTGTGGTAAATTATTTGCTTCAAAAAGTTCTTTAGTATAGGCTATTTTTATGATACTATTTTCATGGTCAATATAAAAAGTTGAAGGCTTAAGCCTTTCTGCTATTTTGGGAGATAAAGTCGAAATCTCAGTCCACGTTCCGATTGAACTTTCCTTTGCGATTTCTTCAGAAGCTTGCTGTAAAGTTTTACACTCTGGTGAAATCTCTACATAATACATTGCCACTAAATCAGTATCATTCGGTATGTAACCCAGATTTATGTAATCTACCAGTTTATATCACCTTGTATTTTTTAAGCATTAACTCGATTTAATACTTTTTAATACATGAATTTCTTAAATTTTTATATTCGAATTATTTTATATTTGAGCAATAATTCCATACTATTCTATAAATTTGAATGTGTTTTTTACATAAAAGTATATATAAAAATCTCATTTGCTATGTAAACATTTAAAGAGTTAAATTTGTTATTAAGTCTATAAGAGATTCAATATTAATGCTCTTTAATTAAAGAAATGTACTAATAATCTATTAACATTAGGAGCTGAATTAAAATAATAAGAAAGAGAACAATATTAATAATAATTCTTGCGATAACTTCCTTTGTAGTTCAATCATTTGGATTTCCATATCTAGGTTTTAAATTTACAAACCATGATTTAGAATTCGAGTACGTTTATAATTGGGAATTAACAGGAACAGGAGGATGGTACAATGGATATAAAGAAACTTTTGAAGCAAAAGGTCATTATATTATTGACTTTAACATAAATTCTGCTAATGTAACAGCTCGAGTTTCTTGGAGATTTTATGAAAATTACTATGGAACCACTCAGCGTGATGTAGATAATTACGTATTTTCATATTCACTAAATAATGGAAGTTACATTTGGGGTTCTGATCAAGATGTCCTAAATACCACTGGTATGAATGTTTGGTTTCATATTCCAGGAGGAATTAGAGCATCTCAATATGACATTCTCGATACTACATATAATGTGTTAAGTGGAGAGCACCTCATTTGGGTTGGACATTTAATGCCTTTTAGTGGAAAAAAACTCCATAGCGAGGGAACTTATTTTAGGGATGATGTTTATGGTGAATTTGATGCAGATTATAAAGTGGATAACTTTTTTACGCAGGATGGTTATTTGATTGGAGAAATTTATACAGAAGTAGATGATGGTTATGATAGAGACACAGGTTACTGGTCGAAATTTAAAATAAATTCCTATGTATTCATTACTTCCTCAAGTTATTTAAGACCTTTTAACTTTGGAATTTATTTTTTAGCCTATTGGATTCCAATAGTGTTTTTTATCATCTTATTTTATGTAATATATGAAAACTTCCGTTGGAAATCCAGGATAATTCCAAAAGGATATACAGAAATTATCGTTGAAAGAAACCTTCCTCAATTTGAAAAATTTGACATACAATCAGCTTATTCAGAAATGATACCTTCTTATTTAGTTAGAGCAAGATCTCATAAAAAAAGAATCGTTAGTGCACATAAAGATGGAACAGTAGAGGGTATAGGATTTATCGAACCAAATGGGAAAACTGGTACTTTCTATGGTCGCCATATAGGAGATATGATAAAATATACAAAAGTTAAATTTGCTTTTACTGAAGTTGGAAGGGGATTAAGAGGTTTTCGCACAATCGAGAAATATAATATTTTTGAAATTAATAATCTGCAACAAATAGACTTAAGTTTTGATACTGCTCATATAAAACCTGTTAAGGAGGAACATTTAGATGCAATCATGAAAATGATTGCTAATGAAGATAGTGGGAAAAAAAGCAAGAGGTATGCTAAATGGGTCATTAAATCTCAAGAGGATGATATAGCATTTGGTGCAGTAGCATTAAACACTGAAGCTTGGCTTAAAACCCTAATGTCAGAATTAGTTCAAAGTAATTATCCTAAACCACAATCAATAGCTAATGAAATAATATTGGGTGTAGGTTTTGCGACTCCAGGAGAAGAAACAGGGTGGTTGTATGGTCTCTATGTCCATCCGGCTTTTAGAAACCATGGAATTGGTAGAATGCTTGTGTTAGCTCGACTTTCAGCACTTAAGGAACTGGGATGTACGAGGGCGATCACAGAAATTGCTGAATGGAATAGTCCTGCTAAAAGCATATATGATGATTATAATCCTCGAATAAAAGGTTCAATTTACCTTTTAGGTAAAAAGATGCCTAAAGTAAAGGTGAGACGCTACTGAATGACATTATAGCGAAAAGTTCATTATATCATCAAAATTTGCTAAATTCCATCAATTTTAATTTATTTAAAGTTGAACCCGAGGCGATTAAATTTAATGAGCAATTTAAATTACGAGAAGAATGGTATTCTTGCTATTTGGGGACTGCTACGGCAGAGTTTCATGGATGTAATTATAATGCAGTACCAGCAGTTAGAGATGAAAATAGGAACGCAATAATTCCTGAAAGTTTTATAGAACTCGAAGGAAAGACCTTTTATTTATCAGTAAAAGGGTGTGGAGCTTATGAAGATATGTTTTTTGGTGGAAAATTGACTCCTAATAAAATTATGAACACATGTCGAGATTCGAAATATTTAGAGAAAATCAAAACTTTATCTACTGGTGAAGGATTCATAATGGGCGAATCTTGGATGGGAGAAAGTCCATATGGCGCTCAAGGTCATATAAATGGCTTAGATGAATTAAAATTTTCTAAAATCGCAAAATTGGATATCATTAATGGTGCACATATTTGTCCTGTAGTAGCGGTGATTAAATTACCAAAAGATATTGAAAATGTAGCAAAAAGTTTCTTTTGGTTTAGGTCCTATAAAGATTATTTCTATCAAGTCTTACGCTTACTTCCTTCAAATGTACGTTTATATTTTGAATCAAGTAATGTTATCTCTAATCCGGATTCAATATTTCAGTTATTTGAGATTAATACATTAGAAAAAGCAGAAAAGTTTGAATTAAATTTTATACGAAGTGGAATTGCTCTTTTATCCTTATATTCACGTTCAGCATTGATAGAAGGAAAAAAAGTTAAAGGTATATGTTTCCAGGATGTATGGTTGGATAAAGATTGTGTCGTAGCTCCAGATGGTACAATACATTTTGCAGATATTGAAGGATTTATTTGGAAGGAAGCGCCTATGGAAGAATATGAAAGGATTCAGAGAGAAGAATGGGAAAAATTAGCTTATGAATTCCTATATGCATTGGTTAAGATCGATTCTTACTGTCATTTATTAGAAGAACGTCAAATTTCTTGGCCAAAACAAAGAGAAGAGCTATCATTAGTAATACATGAAGCTCTAAATAAAGATTTTTTTACTATTGTAGAAAATAAAAATGAAGATTTAACAATTATAATAGAAGGAAAAGATTTACCTTCTGTTGAAATACCAATATTAGAGAAGGTCGAACAAATATGATATGTGAGAGAGCTTTAGAGATATTAAGTTCTATAAAAGAAAAAAAAGATATTTTAACTTCCTTTGAAGAAATTTCGGAATTAAAGGAAAATCACTTGATTTCAGAATTCAAATCTAAAATCCCTACTACTTTAAGAGAAAATGACTTAAAACGACTAAAAAGGACATATATAAAGACATCTAGTGATATTAGGCAAGCATATCAAGGTTTAGTATCATTAGAGGGAGATTATAATCATGTATCGACAATATACAGATTTTTTGCGCATTTTAAAATTGGGAAGGGAGCAAGATTAAAAAAGGAAATATCAGATCTACACCAACTTATTGAAAAAAAAGAATCTGATCTGAAAACTCTAAAAAAGAAATTATTAGACCTTAATACTGAAATTGAATCTTATGAAAGAGCAATAAAAGTTAATGGTATCAGAGTTTTTCTTACTCCAATAGGCGAAACTATGATTGATGAAATAAATGCTCGAAGGAGATTCTATTCGCGAGAATTAAATGAGTTAATCAATGTGTTAAATAACTTAGATGACATTTTCTCAATGCTTATAAACGACATTGGAAAAATCATGAAAATAAGTAATTTTTCTCCAGTATGGGCTCTTTACTTACTTAATACAGATATGCAAGATCTGATTAAGATTATGAATATTATTACTTTAAAGGAGCCAAATTATAATATTGCACAAAAAAGAATGATGAAATTGTCATTTTATCTCATGAACCATCCAGAAATTATCGTTCCAAGGAACAATCAGGATGCAAAAAATGTTGAGAATCAACTCCACTATAAATATCCTGAAAATGAAAATAAAAGACTTCTTCATGAAATTCTTAATAAGTCAAATATATCGACATATAAGATCAAAACAGGTATCTCATTATTAGGTAAATTATTTACGGTATGGGGTTCAAAAAATTCAGAAAATAAAGATGTAATTATGCAGTATTATAATAATCTTCAAATTTTCATAGATTTTCAAAGAGATTTGCCGATGATTGGAAAAAATACAATATTGTATCAGCATTTAAAGCAAGATATTGATGAGGAGATGACATTTGTACTATTAATTTTAGCTTTTTCTACTAATTTAGATTCTTATAATTATTTTCATGAAATTGTGGAAGATATAATTGACGGTACTAAGTTCTTTTCAGCACTTTCGTCGTTATTCCCTTGGGAACCTGAAGAAACGTGGAGAGTGTTGTTGCGAGCACAGTCGAACATATTGAAAGCCCAAAGTGCAAAATTTATTCCAGAATTAATGGAATATGCTATTTTAATGTGTACAAATCCCAATGTATTAATGATAGAAAACAATGTCTCTCAGGAGCAATTGGATAAATGGAAATATTTAATCATTCCTACCATACATCTTAGTATCTACTCCTTTTTCGAAAAAGATTTAGAAAGTTATATACGGAGAAGGCCTTTAGCGTATATTATCGCACCAAGGTTTTATCATTATTCTATGCTTCACTATCACAGTGTAGGTTAGTGGTATCAAAAATTAATTTTCTTTTTTAATCTTATCATAGAGGAAGATTTCCATAAAAAATTAATAATATTTATAATTAAAATACATAGTGATAAAAACATGAGTGAAAATAAATCTATAACAATCAACGTAAAGGAGTTAAGCTTTAAAAGCGAACAACATGTTCTCGATTTAGTTAGATTCTTATCTGAAGCATTACCTCAGATTACTCTTGATCGAAATGGAAATGATATAAATGTAGAAATGCCCACCAAATTATCTAGAAGGGCTTTAAAACTTCGGATCAAAAAATTTCTATACAAAAATGGGCTACATAATGAGTTTAGACCTATTTCTCATAAAACTTCTGAAAATGAAGGATATACCTTGAAAGAGAAGAAAGTAATTGAATTAACTTATTATTAAACCATATCCTTCTTTATTATTATATAAAATATAAAATAATTTTAGATGTGCCTTTAGAAGAAACTAATTTTAATATCTCTGTTAAAACCTTAGATGATTTGTTGAGATGCTTGAGTTTAGCTAGTCTTTTAGAATTGTCAGGATGGCCTAAACCAGGAAATGTTCACCGTACACAAAACTATGAAACAACTAGATTTGAACATTTCATGGCAGGAATTGCTGCAATACAACCAAATTTTAGAAAGTTTTGTGAAAGAAATTTCCAGAAATCATTTAAAACTGAAGATGACTATAAAACAGTTGAATTAGGACTATTTATCAAGAAGGCAACAGAAGAAATGATAACATGGCAAAAAGGAGGAAATGTTTTATTAGGACATATTTTAATACTGGCACCAATCTCAGTTGCTGCTATAGTGTGTATTAATAAGCATCAGACTAATTTACAAGATTTAAGAAATTTCTTGAAAAAAATAATTGAAAATTCTTCGGTCATTGATACAATTAATCTTTATCAAGCGATTAGAGTATGTAATCCTGGAGGATTAGGTAAGACTGAGAAGTATGATATCAATGACGATAAATCTATTGAAGAATTAAAAAATGATAAAATGAATTTAAAAAAAATATTTGAATTCTCAAAGGAATATGATTTGATAAGTTTGGAATATGCAACTAGTTTTAAAATAATCTTG
>JBHLLI010000084.1:0-17918 GCA_048885765.1 Candidatus Hermodarchaeota archaeon | reverse complement strand
TATAGCACTAATTTTTAAATAAATTTAAGTTCTTAAAAAACATATATGAAATCAATGGATCCTAAAGACACTGAAAAAGAAATTGAGAAGCTATCAAGTATGCTAAGTATGATACAGAATATATACTATAAAAAAAAGGAGGATCTTGAAGAGTTAAAATCAGAAATAGATGAATTAAGAGAGATTTTAAACGTACTAAATTCACTTATATCCGGGAAATCATTTCATAGTGCGGACGAGATTTATTCAAACACACTTACTAAAACAGCAGAAAAAATAACTGAAGATGAATATTTCGTTGAAGAAATTTCAAAAGAAAAAGTTGAGGGTACTAATATTAAAAGAAAAATATTTTCGAAAAATAAGGAAAATGATGAGGAATTATTATGTGTTTTAAATTTCTATGATTTCAATAAAGTTGAAATTAAATTTGCTGATCCAGAAAAAAGAAGTATTAAAGAAACTTCTGAAGATTTTATACAAATTTTTCTAAAAGGAGCACTAATTAAAATAAAAGAACATAATCCAAAATTAAGTGTAGAATATAATTATTTTAAAAAAACTGAATTCATTGAAAAAATGTCGATAAAAGGCTTAAAATCAATAAAGGATTATGATATCATTACCTCAAAAATGAGAGAACTTTTGGCTAAAGAGATAAGTTTGAATAGCTAATAGAAAGAACAAGGTTTTTGAATTCAGTATATTGAGAAAAACTCAATTAAGCTGCTAGTTTTTATATACAAAATATTATATTGAGATAATATATTGTTTAATTAAAATAGGAAAAATTAATTATACAGCAATTTTTATTTAACTTAACTAATTTACCATAAGGAATACATTTACCATGGCAAAAAAAAAAACTTGGCTTCAAATGCCAATAATCCACTCAAAATTTCATGACGAGAAATTAGAGAGTGTTTTAATTAAAAAATCTTTAGAATTTTTAACTGATGAATCAGGTGAAGCGCCCTCATTTTTATTTCTTTCAGGAGCTTTTTTTGATGTGAAATCCTTTGCATATTCTGGATTAAGGGCTTGGAAGGGTGCGGTAAAACCCTCAGAAGCTAATGGCGGAAGAAGACCAGTATTGGAAGCCACTTTTGCTTCATTATCTGTTTATTTAAGCTCATTATTAGCACTACAATCAGATTTTTATTTTGCATACGAGGAAATTAAAGATATTTTATTAGAAAAAAAAAGAGAAGATCTCTGGACTATCGTTTCAGAAAAGTTACCTTTTATTTCTATCCCACCTAAAGAAATGTATGGGTCTCAGGTATCACCTATTTCTCCTTACTTTATAATTAAGCAGGATGAAGAAGTAACCCTAGGGGAAATTTATCCATCGGCTTATTTAACTCAAGTTATTAAGAATATAAAAACAAGATTTTTTATCTTTTTCCAACATCAAGGCTATTCTGCTTTTGGTTTTTTCAATGCACTACCCGATCTTTCAAAATTTGGATTTGATGAGAAAATAAATGATTTTAATGATGAACCAACAGCAGAAAATTTGATAAAATATTCCAAAAGCGTAAAAAACGTAAAAGAAATATTGATAGGATTAATCCATGCTCATAATAATGCTTTATTAGAACAATTCTTAATACCTGATTATGAACTACTTCTAAATAAATTATTGGAGGGTGAAGCATAAAAAATGGTTAATATCGGACTTCTTGGGGATGTAAGTGTCGGAAAAACAAGTCTACTTCGATTATTTGTAAGATATTTAAAAAAAGGCGACATTGAAAAGGTAAAGGGCGGAACGAAATGCTCTGTTGTAAAAGCTGACTTTTCAGGAGAAGCTACAGTTCCAGGAGGAGAAAAAGAGGATGCTCTTAATGAAAAGGAGACAAAAACAATTCATCCTAACCGAATTGTGTTTAGGGAAGATGTTTCTAACAAGGCACATACAATCTTCGCTCCTGGAGGTGATCGCTCGAGAGCTGTCGTTAAAATGGGCATAATAACAATATCCCGTATAGCTACTCAAATTATTGCTGTATTTTCGTTAGATAGAGACCTTAAACCACAGTTTGACTTTTTCAATGATGTACGATTTTTCCCTGATAAGATTTATGTATGTATAAATAAGATAGATTTAGTAAAAGGAGATAAAGAGAAAAAACTTGGTACAGTTAAAACACAGATAAATGAGTTCTTTGAAAAAAGAAAAATAGCAGTAAATGATGTATTTATTACCTGCGGCGAAACCATAGAAGGATTTGAAGATATAGAAACCTATAATAACCAAGTTGCAGAAATGATATTAGAAATAACTACTAAACATTAAGGTTTTTCATTTTTCTGAATTTACTTTTTTAATTTTAATGCAAGTTTTATAAATAGCTTTTCTAAATCTAGAAGATACCCAATCAATGGAGTTAGATTAACTTTATTTAGATATTTATCATAAGTAACAAACCCTAATTTTTCTAATTCTTTAATATCTTCTATAATTCCCTCTTTCTTTCTAAGTTCTTTTATTTTTTGGATTGTAGTTTCTCCAGAATTGTTGAAGCAATTAATTAGAGTACAATATAACGTTGCTGCTAATCTAGGATTTCCTTCAAATGGATTCGCTGAGATTAATTCAGTTATTCCAGATTCAAAAGAAATATACCAATGAAAATTGAGAGGATTAAATCTAACCTGAAGCCCTAATGTTTCTAAATAAATAGCTAAATTATTAATTATTTTTTGAAAATAAATTGTCTTATTTTTGTCTTTTACATTTAAAGCTTTTAGAATCTCATCTTGAGTTGCTCCCATTTCATACTTATTTTTTTTGCTTAGTAAATGCATCATAATGGTTAGTTCATTCATTCTAATTTCCACCTTTTTATAAATACAAATAATTTGTGTCTTTTTGATATTTTATTTTACCTAATTGGAGTAAATGGAGAAGAAATACAAAGTTCTCATAGATTTTTAATTGCTTAACATAATCAATAAAAATCTCATCATAAGAACACGGTAATTTGTCTTTTATCTCTTCAAAAAAAATCATCATTTTCTCAGTAAATTTTTGATTCGGTATTTCTAACAAAAAATTTTCTCTTACCTCTATTTTACTAATTGACTCAATTTTAATGGATACATCTTTATCAATAATTAATCTATCTTTTGAATAATCAAGAAAATTCAATGATAACGCTTCAATATTGAATGGTATTCTCCAACAATCAGATAACAAATCATAGATTTCCGAGTCTTTTGGATTGGTTTTTAAATATGCCAAAAATTTATCTTTATTATCTAAATAACTAAGTAATGCTTTTAATTCTTCAAATTTTTGAATTAATAGTTGGAAAGCACTCTTATATGTTGTGGAATATCTATTAATATTATAAATATTAAGAGAATCTTTCATCGATTCAAAAAGAGAAACTAATTCAACATCTAAGAGTGAAACTTTTCCTGAAAGTATACTGCTTTTAATATTTTCAATCTTTTTGTTTATTTCTTTAGAGAAATCTTTATAGTCCATAATTTTTAATATCTCATTTTTTTTTTACTATTTTTGGCTTAAATACTGAGGAAATTTCATTTTTTCCTACTCTAGCAATTCCTATCAACTTTTCAGCTAAAAGAAATAATGAATTTGATGATTTCGGTAAAAACATAAATAATTGAATTGGATTTTGTTCTAATGTTGCCTTTATTAGTTGGTAAGCTACTTCAGAATTTTTTTCATCTAAAAACATTCCTGGCTCATCAAGTAAACAGAGTGGAGAAGGTTTTATTTCTTGCAGAGATAGGATTAGACATATGGAAATCAAAGATACTTGACCACCGCTAAGAGCTGTAAATGATTTTAATTGATCTTTTGAGGTAGCTGCTTTAATATCAACACCTAGATCTTCGATTTCACCAATTAATTCAAGTGAACAGTAAGATTTGATATTTGAATCTTCAAATTTTTGGTTTACACTGTTTTGGAGTTTTTCAAGCAACACACTAAACTTGCTATAATAAGTTTTTTCCATTTTCTTTTCAGTTTTAGCTGCTGCTTTAATGTCATTTTCCAAATCTTTCTGATTTTTTGAAATCTCTTTAAGTGAAGATAAGATTTGATCCCTTTCAATTAGAAGTGAGTTATCA
Source organism: Candidatus Hermodarchaeota archaeon (assembly GCA_048885765.1). GTDB lineage: Archaea > Asgardarchaeota > Lokiarchaeia > Sigyniarchaeales > SOKP01 > Loki-b32. The sequence continues at coordinate 13,805 of JBHLLI010000084.1, read as the reverse complement.
ACATCAAAATATTTAATTAGTTGTTTATCTATTCTGGAAATATCTGATGTAATATCCTCTATTGGACGTATTTTCAGTTTTTCCTCTGAAATTAGAGGACTTATTTCGGAATTAATTCGGTCTAAATCCCTATTCTTTTCCTCCAGATCCTGATTATACTTATTTAGTTTTATATTTTCTTGTTCATAATTTAGTGTTATTTGAATATTTTTCCGCTCTAGATCACCTTTCTTGCTTTGTAGAATTAAGATTTCTCCTTTTATATCTGAAATTTCATTTTCTGTAGTATTAAGCTCTTCTTCAGTATTTTCCAATAAACGAAAAATATTAAATGCATTTTTATCCGCTTGCTGAAAAGCTTCTCGCTTTACTTCATATTCTTTTTGAACAGAATCCAAATCATACTTATGTGTATTTAATTTATCTTTCACTTCTTTTAGAACCGCAGAGTTTTCATTTAGTTTTAAATCCCATTTTTTCTTGTCTTCATTTAGGATGGCTAATTCATTAGGAATTTGTTTAATTCTATCATTCCACTTAAGAAATTCTGGATCCGTTTGAGATTTTAAAACTTCAATTTCATTCTCTAATTCAATTAATTCTTTTTTGAGATTATTATTACTGTTTTCTAAGCTATGAATTTGGTCATACAAATGATTTTTTTTTGCTGTAATTCTCTGTTTTTGATTAAAGTTATAAAGAAGATCATTGAAAGAGTCTTTCTTCTTATATAATTCTTTTTGGCTAGAATCTGATCTACCTTGATCGATTTTTAACTCCAAAATTTTTTCATTCAATGAATTAAGTTCAGATTCTAGAACTATTGACTGCTCTTTTTGAGTCCCGGCACTTAGTAACCCTTTTAATCTTTTTACATAGGGCGTTTCATATACATATTTATACGATATTATTTGTTCTCCTTTTAATGTGACACATTTTCCTTTAAAGTTTAGTTTACGATATAAATCTCTTCCTGATCGATAATCAGTTACTACAAGGCAATTTTTCACCTTTGAATAAATAACCTTCTTGATATCAAGATCATCATCGACAATTTCTATCAATTCTGCTAAATACCCAAGAACCCCTTCTGCAGAAATTTGAGTCATAGGAATAATAGTTACATTTTTAGAAAGATATATATTACAATACGCTCCATACTTCTCTTTAATTCTTTTAAGTAAGTTTAGAGTATCCCAATCTTCAGCAACATAGCTATATAATAATTTCTCGCCAAGTACCGATTCAATGGCATAACTTAGACTATCATCATATTTTAAATAATCAATTATAGGACCTTTAACTTTAAGTCCTCTTTTTTTAATTTCCTCTTTTAAAATAGAAATGTTTGGAGGAAGAACAACTCGGCGTTCTCGAAGGGAAGCTTGAAGAATTTTTAATTTATTTAATTTTTTTGACTTTAAGATCTCCAATTGTTTTATTTCGGAATCTAAATCATAAATTTTTAAAGAAATTCGCTTTAACTCTTTATCAAGCTGAATCAAAAGATTTTTAGATGGATTCTCCAAGAACCATCTATTTTTTTCCAATTTATGTTCAATGTCTTTAAAACTTTGAAATAATTGATTAATCTCATCATTGTATATTGAAATTAACCTTTCATTTTCTTGGATCTTCCTCATTACTTCTTGTTTCTCAAGATTATATTGATTATATTTATCAAACAGCTCTTTATTTGCCTTAATTTTTTTTGTTAATTGATTCTGTTCGGTTATTAATTTATCAATCTTTAATCCTGTATCTTTACTCTCTTTCTTTATTATTTTTAATTCCTTGCTAATCTTTTCTTCTTGTTTTTCAATATTTTCTTTAACTTTTTTCAATTCATTGATTTTTGCTGATAAGGTATCTAATTCTTGCTTAGCCGCAATTTTTTCATTCTGCCAATTTTGAATCTTTGAGGTCAACTCTTGTTTCTTATAACTCAATTCACCTAATTTTTTTGATAAATCCTGAATGGCTAATTCCTTATTTGAGATTTTATTATAGTATGCTTTTATTTCTCTTTCAGAAAATTCCTTTTTCTTCTTGATTCCTTCTAATACTAATTTAATATTATTAATAATTTCTTTAATGCTAGTGATATCCTTCTCTAATTTATCCCTATTAGCCCATAGGAGTTCATCATTGTATTTCTTTTTGATCTCAAGTAATTCATTCTTTTTTTTTAAACGTTCCAGTTTAGGGTTTAAAAGATCTAAACTAAAATTTAAGGTATTTCTTCTGCTTTTTAGAGATTGAAGATCGTTACTCAAGTTTTGAACATTGGATTTTTGCTCTAAAATTTCTTCTCTAAGATTTTTTAGTCCAATTCCCTCTTCTAGGAAAGAGCATAGCTCGGAAGGTTTCAAATTTTTAATCGCATCAATTTTTCCTTGACTAACAAAAGCAAATTGATTATCAGGGTTTAAATTTAAATCCGTAACTAATTGTTGTATATCCTGAACAGAAAACTTAATGAAATCTCCAGCTCCACCCTTTTGAACTTTATAATATGGTGATTGTCCTCGAATAACATATCTTCTTAGTTTTATTATTTCTTCCCCATTTTGAATATGGATCTCAACCATAGCATGGTTTTGCCCATTCCTTATGAAATCAGACCATTTCTTGTATCGTTCATCTCTTTCATTACTGCCTAAAGCAAATTTAATAGCTTGAAATACAGATGTTTTCCCACTCCAATTTGGACCTACTATAATTACGAATTTAGATTTATCAAAATCAACTTCATCCTTCTGGAAAGATAAAAAATTCTCTAATATAACTTTGGTGATAAAAATCTCTTTATTATTCTCTAAATCTTCTTTTTCTTCTAAAGAATGTGTTATATTAGCCAAAATCTTTCATCCTTTTAGTTTTATTTACCAAAAGCTTGCTTTATTAAATCTATTCTTTTTTTTGCTTTCTCTAAATTGATTTGCGCCTTATTTGGAGAATCATTTAAAATAAATGGGTGTTGTGATAATAATTTTAAGTCATTTTCTTCCAATTGCTCCTTTTTATTTAACTTATCAATGATAATTGTGAGCTCAGTATAATTTTTTGACGCGGCATCTTCATAAAGTTGATTTAACATAAAATCTGAGATTCTTGATTCACGAATTCCTTCAAGCACACTACTGATATCTTTTGGTGTTTCGATAACTCGTACTTCCTTTTCAACGTTACCAATTTGGTTTTGAATTATTTCATCGTTCATTTGCCCTTTTAAATTCCCCTGTGTTATATTTTTTTGAGGAATTGGTATATACTCACCTGACTCAATTAAATCTACTAATACATCCGTTATTTCATTACTTGTTTCATTTAATTCAGAGTTTAAAAAATGTTTAAATATTCCGACTTTTAATAACTGCTTTATATCATTAACTTCCCAATTTTCAGTGTAATTTAATATATCATTTACATCAAAAACTATCTTACTATTAATTTCTAAATAATCTTTTAAAACGGTTTCCCGTTGTATTTTACTTAGCAAAGGAATTTTTATAAAAAGATCAAATATCTCATATAAATTAGCAGAAATCTCATTAATATCTTCCATGTCGTAATTTACCCACATTAAAATGACATTAGATTTAATACAATTAAAATTATGCCCCTCATTCTGCCACACATCCAAAAAAACTTCCAATAAGTTTTTATTTTCAAAAATTTCCTTGAATTTTAGGTCTTGGTTTATCAATAATAATTTTTTTTCTTCAATTTTATCGGGATCTCGTTTATTTATCTCCATATCCTCTTCTTCTTTATCAATTTCATTTATAACCTTAAAAACTGATATTAAGCTGTCAAAAAATTTTTTTGGGTTGATATTAATCTCGCTTTCATTAAATTCTATCAAATCTAGGTAATAATTTTTAGCAATTAATCGAATATAATCTAAAATATCTGTACCAGGACTAATGTTAATCAAAATTGTTCCTTTTGGCTCCAAATAACCATTCAAGAGAGTATCATCATAATCGGTTAACAATACTTTAAGATAATTCATTATATCATTGTATTTCTCCCGATAGAAAATATTCTCTTTGTTAATCTTAATTTCTGAAGGTTTAATAATCTCAAAATACTTTGAGAATTCCGGAATGTCATTTAAATCTTTCATTGAAAAATTTCCTTTACAATCATGCTATTTTTATAAACATTATTTACATGACATTTTACACATATATATTTAGCGGTAGTCATATCTAGCGATAATTAGATCTCCGACAAAAATCGTAAAGTTTATAAAAACGTATTTTGGAAAAGAAAATCAAAAAAAAATATATTTTCCAACCAAGATTAGCTAAATATGAATTAAACTAAATTTTATCTAGAACAAATGAGGGTAACCGACCTTCATCAACTAGAATTCTTACTAAATTAGGTATACTATTCCATTGTCGAATAGCTAGATCGAATTCTTCTTCTGTAATATTTTTTAATCCTTGTGCTCCGTAAGTCAACATGCTAATAGAGGATCCCAAAAGATGTTTTACTTTATTACATGGGAAATCATTACATTGAGCACAGCTTTCAAATCCTTTTTCTTGTGCGCAAGGTCGGGCTTCACAATTCTTATCTGCTATTTTATCTCCTTTACTTTTACATCCCTCACAAGCAACATTTTCTGCAGTATACATTTCATGGCCTAAATATTTCCTCCATGCATCAACTAATTTTTGCCGCAATTTAATGTCATCAGAACGAGCAGCACACAAATAGCAATTGTAGCCGCAATAGCCAATCATATTCTCATTAACTTTAGTCATAGTATAGTAATCTCTTAATTAATCTTAATTTTTATAAGTTTTATAATTCAGTTGATTTTGAAAGCATATTAAGTCAAATCGTAATATCTGAACACATACTTATTAAAAACTTGTGAAGAAAAGACCTTTTATATTAATTCTTGTTGCAATCTGTTCAAATTTTTTTCAAATTTGTCTTTAATACGATCATAATGAGTAAATTTTCCTTTTTTCCACCCTCTAATTAACCCAGCATTTTCAAGAATTTTTAAATGGTGTGATATTGATGGTTGCGACTCATCTAATGCTGCTTCTAACTCGCAAACACATCTATCTTTTTCTTTTAGGATATTGAGAAGAATTAATCTCTTTTTGTTTGATAAAGCATTCAAGAATTCAATCAAACTATCAAACCTTGATTCTTGAAACAACTCATCTCCCAATGTTCTTAAGTTTTGAAAATGAAGATCTACATTTTCTACATCTTCACACTTAATTAACTTATCCTTAATTTCATTTTCATGTTCAATATCCATTATGAGCACTTCTCCTCAGTTCTTCAAATAATATAAAGAAAAACAAATTTATAAGAATTTATTCAAATCAATAAATTTTTATTTGAATAAAAATTTTGTCATATCAGAATCATTAAAAATTATTTATAAACAAAAAAGATGGAAAAAAATGAATCAAGAAGAAAGTGGTACCCTCGCTAAATCAGAAACAGAAGAAATTTTAACAAAAAAAGAAGAAGGATCTAAAGAGCTTGGATTCTTTGAGAAATTCCTTACATTGTGGGTTGCACTATGCATTTTAATAGGTATTCTTCTTTCAATATACATCCCAGGTATAGGTGAAGCAATTAATTCTTTTAGCATAGGTCAGATTTCAATACCAATAGGTATATGTTTATTTTTAATGATGTATCCCGCGATGTTAAACTTACAGGTTTCAGAATTGAAAAAATTAGGTAGAAATCCGAAACCGATAATTTTGACATTAATTTCTAATTGGTTGGTTGCTCCATTTATTGGTTTACTTATGGCACGCATATTTTTACAAGGTTATGAACAATTAATAGTTGCTATTATATTGTTAAGCTCTAGCCCGTGCACTGCCATGGTATTAGTCTGGGGATGGATGGCGAAAGGAAATCAGGAGCAAAACGTAGTAAATACGAGTCTCAATACCATTACAATAATATTTGGTTATGCTCCTATGGTTACATTACTAACGGGTATTCAGAACATCCCTGTCGATTGGATACTTTTGCTTATTTCAACTCTTGTATTTATTGGGCTTCCATTATTACTTGGAATTATTAGCAAAAGATTATTGATATCAGCTAAAGGTGAATATTGGTTTAACAACACGTATCGACCAATAGTAGGAAAAATTTCGATTTTAGCTTTACTAATAACATTAGTAGTTCTTTTCTCTATGAATGGAGAAGTACTAATTCAGAATCCTGGTTATCTTTTATTGATTTCCGTTCCACTCCTACTCGGATTCGTCATTGTTGTCGGCTACAATGTACTTATCACTAAACTTTTTAAATTAAAATATCGAGAAGCGATTATAACTGTAATTATTGGTTCATCAAGCCATTTTGAAATTGCTATTGCTACTGCTATTGCTATGCCCGGTTATGGAATTGGGTCATTAGCGGCTTTGGGCACTACAATGGGTCTATTTTGGGAAGTTCCAGTGATGCTTTCGATTGTCTATCTAGGCAAGTATCTAAGAAAAAGAGGATTTTGGAAATCCTAATATTTTTAATTTTTAAATAGATTATTAGTTAAAGAATAGGAATCTTGAAAAATAAACAATTATTTTGTTGAGTAGCCATGAAGGAAGAAGAAATGGATAAACAAATTGCAAAGATAATAAAAGAGGCATTAGCAGATATGTCTCATTCTAATTGTAATCTCTCAGAATCAACATGTAATAAAGATAGCCCAGACTATGAACCAAAACATATTCATTGCGGTACTGATAGGTGTAAAGGACTTCATCAAAATGAATAGACTTTGGATGTGATAAAGATAAGTAAAGAAACTGAAACTGATAAATTAAAAGTGGAAATTTTTGTTCCTCTAGATGCATGTGCATGTGAATGGGATAAATTTATGAACAGAGTTTTCATTGAACTCACGCCTTATATAAAGTATATAGATTATGATACTAAAAACCTTAACTCTGATCAAGCAAGAAAGCTGAATCTACGGAACAAATGCATCGTCATTGATGGAGAAAAAATAATTACTTCTTCTTTTACACTCAAGAAAGAATTACCTATACTCCTTAAAACAAAAGGACTAATTTAGATTATTAAATTATATTTTTTTATTTTGCAGAGGTGATCATTAAAATTAAAAAACTTAAACTAACAATTTTTGCTCCAGATCCTGAAAAGAAATTATCTAATGGGCTTGAAAACGACATAGTTATACCCAATAATGGATCGATTATTGACGCATTAACCACATTGGATAAAAATACATATAAAGATCCCAGTTCTTCTATGTTTCCTATCTATAAAGGTTTAATTAACAGTTACCTTCAACTAATTTGGGATGCTGAGGATAATGCTATTTATGATGACTGTGCTGTATCTGCTTATGGTCCAAATAAAGAATTCATGCCATTACATGAGAATATCGATTTTAACTTATATCCTGATAGTGAAATTACCATAGTTGTCCATGCTGATTGATGAGCTGATGTAATGAAAGAAAGACCAGATTTTGGAAAATTTAAAAGAATACTAATGAAAACTTATGGAAAAGACCATGAATTATTTGCTCATTATTTTGAAATTCAGAGAAAAAATTAAGAAATTGGATGATGCCTTTCAAAAAAAGCTAGTGAAAGGTTAACAATAGGATAGCTTCCTATAAGAAATAAATACATTCGATTTATTTTATGAAGGGTATTGGGATTTATTAAGGTTAAATAAAAATTATATTATATAGATTTAAGAAGCATTAAAAAGGGTAAAATATTTCCAAATTTGTCTTAGATAAAAATAAATGTAAGTACTTTATCTAGAATAATAAGGATAAAATTAATTTCTATCATATTATTATGCAATCAATTCCTCGAGATACTAAAAAAGACAGAGATACTAAAAATGAGGAACATCTAATAGTCTACACTAAACATCTTGAGAAGAGATTACGAAATCTTGAAAATGAGATAAGTTTATTAGAAAATGAAAGGAGAAAACTGGAAAAAGAATTAAATGTTCTGCGAAATGATTTTGATCAAATAAGAAAACCTGCATTAATGCATGCTACTGTAATAGATGTCCTAGATGATAGAAATGAAAGAATTATTGTTAATAGTTCTTCTGGTCCGAGTTTTGTAGTAAATGTTAGTAATAATCTCAAATTTGAAAAATTTACACCAGGTTTGAGTGTCGCTTTGAATCAGAATACACTCAAAATTGTGGAAATTCTCCCTACTAATTTAGATCCTTTCGTTAAAGGAATGGAATTAAGTGATTCAGTTCCAGATATTTCTTATGATGATATTGGTGGTTTAGAAGACCAAATTCAAGAAGTTAAGGAAACAGTTGAACTCCCTTTAAAAAATCCAGATTGTTTTAGGAGAATAGGTATTGAACCGCCTAAAGGTGTATTGTTCCATGGGCCACCAGGTACAGGCAAAACTTTATTAGCTAAAGCAGTTGCTCATGAAACAAATGCGACATTTATAAGGGTTATCAGTTCAGAATTAGTTCAAAAATTTATTGGTGAGGGCGCAAGATATGTTAGAGAAATTTTTAATTTAGCAAGACAGAAGGCTCCAACAATACTTTTTATTGATGAATTAGATGCAATTGCAGCTGAAAGAATGGATGATGCCACTTCAGGTGATAGAGAAGTTCAACGAACTTTAATGCAATTAATGGCAGAGTTGGATGGATTTGACACTAGAGGTGATGTTAAATTTATTGGTGCCACCAATAGAGCTGATATTTTAGATCCTGCTTTATTAAGACCTGGACGGTTTGATAGAATAGTTGAATTTCCAATTCCGAATGAAATGGCAAGGGAGGCAATCTTTGAAATTCATATGAAGCCGTTAAATATTCAAAATGATTTTAACTTGAAATTTCTTGTTGAACTCACAGGCGAGGCTACAGGTGCCGATATTAAAGCTATTTGTACTGAAGCTGGAATGTTTGCTATCAGAAGAGATGCTGATATAATTACAAAGGAAGATTTTACTAAAGCAATCCAAAAAGTTATGAAAATTGATAAAGTAAAATCATCTGTCCCCGATTTTTTTGTATAAACCTCCATACATTATGCTAGATGATAAAATTCTTACCTTAATTAGAGATTTTGCGTTAAAAAATACAGAAAAAGATGATATTCATGGATTTTCCCATGTCGAGAGAGTTTATAATTTATGTCTCGAATTTGGTAAGACATTAAAGGCAAATTTAAAAATATTGCAAATTGCGGCTCTTCTTCATGATATTGGTAGAATTCATGAAAAAACTTATACTAAAAATAAAAATAATCATGCTGAATTATCTGCTAAAATTGCTAGTGAGTTTTTAGTTTCGCTTAGTATTCCAATTTCTCAAGAAGAAAGTAACCAAATAATTCATTGTATTAGATCTCATTCTTTTTCAAATCAATCAAATCCTCAAACTCTTGAAGCAAAAATTTTATCCGATGTGGATAAATTAGATGCTCTTGGTGCAATTGGCTTATACAGAACTATAGGATTTACAATCAAAAAAGGAGGTGGACTCGATAAAGTAATCGAGCATTTAGAGAATAAAATAATGAAGCTAAAAAGTCAAATGCATTTAGATATTTCCAAAGAAATAGCTGAAGAACGAGAAATGATCATACAGGATTTTTATAAGAAAATATTGAAACAGAAATAAATCTTATAAATTAAATTGATAAATCATTTAAACATGAAAAATTAATTAATCAAAGTCAAGAGAAAAGGTTTTTTCAATCCAATTTTCAATATCCTTCGCAGATTTAGAGTTAGGTTGCGCCCCCCTATACGGATCCTTAATCCTTCTCTCCTCCATTTCTTTAGAAAGATCATGAAATAAAAATAATTCTCCGTTTTCAAATTCTAATCCGAGAACCGTTTTAAAAGCTATTGGTCTCTGGAATCCCATATGAACATACATGTAATCTATAAAATCTTTTGCCAGAAGAATTCTCCCAGTAAAATTCGTCTTAAGTTTTAAATTCTTATACTCATATTTGAACATTTTATTTCCTTGTTCAGGCTTAACTCCATTGATTTTTACTGGTTCATGAACATTTACTAACAATTCATCTAGGATTAGATGATTTTTGATTAGAATATATTTCATAACATAACCTCGCCAACAAGCAGTGCAGCTAAAATATGGATTTATTCCAAAGTCCTCGGGCTTATATAATCCCTGACCTTTTAATCCTACTATTGAGAAAGATTCATCATTAAAAATAACCTCATCCGGAATTTGACCTGTCATAGTTCTAACCTCTTGAGATTTAAAAACCAATTTTGAGAAACATATCTATAAGAATTTCAAATTTCCCCTCTGAACCCCAGATAATATATATTTTATTATCAATGGGGATCGATACCAACTTAGCTACAATAATCCAATCATCTCCAAGAGAATTTGCTGTTTCAGTTCCACTTTTAAATTTTATATAGATTTCTGAACCCACATAATTTTGGATATCAATTTCATTAATCTTTACATCTACCAAATCTTTTAACTTGCCAATTTCCTTACGTTCATTAATTATAGTTTCTAACTTTTTAGAATATATTCTGAGTTTTACTTTATCTAAATTTTCTTCTCCCTTGATTATCCTATCATATTCGTAAATCATAATTCCAAAGTCCTTCTCACTACCAATAATCTCGTGAACATCTAAATCAAATTGGCTTTTTTGTTCCTTTTCTAAGTCTGAAATTATTTTCCAACCATTTTTAATATCATCTGAAATAAGCAATTTCAAACCTTCTAAAATCTTGATCTCTTCCTTCTTTTCTTTTATAAGGTTATCTAATAGTTCTTTTGGAGGCCTTGATACATAATATTGTGCCCCTGTGGGAGTTCTTGATAACTTATCAACCCAATCCTTTTCAATTAATCTATCAATAATTCTATATATATGTGTTCTCTTTAGATCCAATTCTTTATCTAAATTACCTACCTTTTCTCCCTTTTCTCCTTTTCTTAAAAGAGCCAAATAAACTTTAGCATCATCTTCACTTAACCCAACACGATAAAATCCTAATTTCTCAAGAACTCGGGAAGTTTCAGAAATTATCTTTGGAGTTAAATCGGTAATTTCCTCTTTCTTTTCCAATTGAATATTTGAATCTAAATAAGGTTTTTTAGAGCTTAAATTCCTTAATGCTTTAGAAGCCGCAACTAAGCCCAATTTCATCGAATCACTAGAAGTAATTTTACAAATTATCTTCCTTTCATCATCTCTAAAACCAATAATTCCTCCCTCTTTAATAGGACTTGTGGCGATAAGTTTCTCATCAGAAATTTGTAGAATGACATAAGTTTCACCAGATATTGTAATATTTCCCGGTTTATTTGAGTCCCAGATAGAATTTATTATATCTATATCATTACTTATATCCCAATTCTCTGTTGAGTATACAATATCTCTTTCTCCTAGTATTATCGCTATTGATATTGCTTTTGTTTCTGATTCTAAAAGATTTTTTACTTCAGGCAATACTTTTTCCATTTTCCTCTACCTTATACCTCATTATAATAAAAAAAAAAAAAATAAGAGCAATTAAAAGCAACGATGAATCACTTGTGGCCCCATCTCCTTGTAATCTCTTCGTGTTACCCACATCCTATAAAAAGATTTAAGTGAACTCAAGATTGAACCACCAATCCATACAGAATACATACGTTCTGGAGGAGCAATTATTTTTACATCCACGCTATCTGGTATCTGTTCCTTTATTTCTCTAGTCAATCTTTCCTTAATTCCAGGAAACATGGTGCTTCCACCTGATAGAACGATATTACTAAAAAGATCTCTACGTAAATCTACATCACATTCAGATATTGCGCCTACGACAACATCATCTAATGGTGCTAATTCTTTTCCTACTACAGAAGGATTGAATAAACATTCTGGAGCTAAAAACCTTTCAAGCCCAACATTCACGGTTTCACCATCAGGGAGCATATAATTTTTTGTCATTCCAGTGATTTTATTTGATAGCATAATCTCTTTTTCAGGATCAATTGCTACATAACATAACTTTTCTTTAATATCTCTTACAATCTCTTTCTCTGCTGATGTGTAAAAAGTATGTCCATTCTGACGTAATAATCTTTGCAAGTAAGTAGTAACATCTCTTCCAGCAAGATCAATTCGTTCTATTGCATGACTTAAAGCAAAACCCTCATAAATCGGTACAATATGTGACACCCCATCCCCTATATCTATTACACATCCAGTAGTTCGACCAGAAGAATAAAGTGATAAAACAGCTTGAGTAGCTATGTAAAGAGCTGGAACATTAAATGTTTCAAACATTATTTCAGCCATTTTTTCTCGATTTGATCTAGGATTTAACGGAGCCTCGGTTAACAATACCGGAAATTCTGAAGGATCTATTCTTAAGTCAGTATAAAAGGTATAGTGATATATTCTTTCCATAGCTGGCCAGTCTTCAACAACTCCATGTTCAATTGGAAATTGTAAATTCATAATTCCCTTCAATTCCATCGCTTCCTCTCCGATATACCATTCACGGCTATAATCTTTTACATCAGGCATAATATTTCCATATTTTGGCTTTCCGATTACAGTAGGAAAGACTGAACGCGGTTGATCCTCTCCTCCAAAACCATTTTTCGATATACCTGTCCCATTGTCGATTACTATTGCTCTATTATTTAAAAATTCCCCGTTGACTGAAATTTTTAAACCACCTCTTTTTTATTTTAAAGTGTTATGAAATGAATATAGAAAATAGACTATTTAAACTTTGTCACAATGATGTGACAATATGTGATAGTATCATCACAAAAATATAGAAAAAAATTTATTTTAAGGATGATATTTGCTTATATTGATCTTCTGAGACTTTGTCTTTTACTACTTCAAAAAGCTCTAGAAGTACATTATCGGGAGCTGCTGCCATAATATACTTCAAAGGACCAAAATTCTTGATCTCTTTAATGAATTGAAAACCCTTATCTTTCATATGTAATACTAAAGCCTCTAAGTTATCAGTCTCGATACCCAAATGATGAATAGCACCCCTTCCTTGATCCTTAGGTGGTTGATCATAAAAATTAATTTTTGAGCTTCCTATTAAGATCATTACATTCCTAGCTCCTGCCATTTTTAAATCAAACAATATTTCAGCTCCAAACATATCTTGGTAAAATTTAATACTCTCATTAAGATTGGAAGCAAAAAGATGTGCATGATGAAGTGATGTTTTCAAATATATACCCTCTAAAAATTATGAAATTAGTGATATAAATACAAATGCATGAAATCTAAAAAGGTTATTTCAAAATCGTTTCATTTTTTTTGGATATGCTTGAAAAGGAGTACGTGGTTCTTCAGAAATCCACTCTACATTTTTGTTTATATTGCAGAGCGATCTTAATAAGTCAAAAGTTAACCATCGTGTAGCTTGAGGATGTTTTAAATGTTCCCATAATCCATATTCTCCTTGTTCAGATTTTATAAACTCTATGAGTTCCTTAATCCTTTCATCATCGGTATTAACTCCAACTCTCCAACATAAATTTAATATGTAAGAAATATCAAATTTTGCCATAAAAGTAATTTGTCCAATAGAACTTTCTAATCCAATAAGACGAGCAATCATAAAACCAAGATGAATTCTGATTTTAGATGTTGTTCCTAGTATGAGATCTAGAGCTCGTTGTGCCTCAGTACTTTGACAGCGCTTTGGATGATAAACAAGACAGCTGAGAACTGCTGTTGTACTTGATCGACATCCCCATTTTGAATGTGCAAGACGACGATATCCAGCAAT
>JBHLLI010000083.1:0-18085 GCA_048885765.1 Candidatus Hermodarchaeota archaeon | reverse complement strand
GTCAATTTTAATTACGCAACCTATGATTTGTTTAGGAAAGTCAAAGATCTGGGTTTTAAGTTTTATATATGGGGTATCCTGTTTGAAAGGTCAATTACAAATTTCCTTAGTATGAAACATAACGGAGAATACGTTGATGCGGTCTTTTCGAATTTACCTGAGAGAGTATTAAAAATGAGAGATGAGATTCAGATAGAATTAATCTATATTTAATCTATACATTTTTTTAAAATAAATAGTGATAATTATGGTTGATATTAGGAGATGGGAAGAAGGAGAACATTGGGTTGTAGTAGATTTGGATAGATGCATAGGCGCTGAGGACTGTATTAATGCTTGTCCTGTAGAAGTTTATGAGTTAGTAGATGGTAAAGTCATAGCAGAAAATATTGATGCGTGTACTGATTGTATGGCTTGTCAAGATGTGTGCCCAACAGGCGCAATAATTAGACATTCTGCGTGGGAATTATAAAAATGACTTAGCATCGAGTGCATCAAAAGTCCACATTTGGAGGAATTTAGCTCTTAAATCTTTAGCTAGATTTGGATCTACTACATTCATGGTGGCAAAAATCTGGTATGGTTTAAGAGGATTTTGTAATTTAAAAACTATTCTCCTCTTATCAAATATATCAAAATAAGTTGGAGTTCTATGGAATATATATTTCATTTTAAACCCTGGTAAATTAGGAGATAAATCATAAAGTTCTTCTTGAATTTTAATTATTTCTTTGAAGGTATTAGCATTTTGAATCTGTTCTTCCTTAGAAAGTGGACGCTCATCATACTCGAAAGACCAAAGATCTCTAACAGTTACACCTCGTTCGACTGCCTTTCTTATGGGTTCATATATTACTTTTCCAAAAGGTAATACTTTCAAGGTGCTTTGATTAACAAATTCATTAAAAATAATCTCTTCTTTAGCTTCGTTGATATATTTTGCATATAAGGAGAGAATTGATTGAGTACCGAAGGCTGTAGACCAAAATATCTTCGAAGGCTCCTTGTGAATAAAAATATCCGCTTTATACAATTCTGATTCAAGTATTTTCGCTCTATTGTGAAGATGTTCAATTTTTCTTTTACTTTCAGAAGATTGGTACTTAATTAAATTGTCTAAACCTTTATTCAGAGAATGAGCTTTATATTTTTTTGGGCGTGATTCAACAATTTCAATTAATCCTTTTGTATTTAGTTCTTCTAAAACTTCATAAATTCTACCACTTGGGACACCTGATTCTGAAGATATTTCTCTAGCAGAAGGAGGATTCACTCTTGAAGATGTTAAAAGGGCAATATATGCATTTACTTCATAAGTTGAGAGATTTGCATCATTCAGAAATTCTTTTAGGTCTTCCAATAAGTAATCAGACATCAATATTCATCAATTCGAATTAAAACTTAAATCTAGTTGTTTTTGATCGATTAACCATTATAAAGAGCTTTTTTTTATAATTCATAAAATGGTGAAATACTAAATGAGTGAAAGTAATAGTATTTATTTCGAATTGTTGGATTATTTTAATAAAATGCCCGTAGGACTTCCAACTTCTAATTCAGGGGTCGAAATTAAAATATTAAAATTATTATTCACAGAAGAGGAAGCGCATTTGGCTATGAAACTCAACTTTACACCCCAGCCTTTGAAAAAAGTTTATCGGAAATTGAGGAATAATGGACTATCTTTAGAAGAATTAGAAAATAAATTAGAAAAAATGTATGAAAAAGGGACAATTATTAGGGCGCTGAATGATGGCGAAAAGCTATTTTTACTTGCTCCATTTGTTCCTGGCATCTACGAATTTCAATTAGGTCGTCTTACTCCAGAATTAATAACTAATGTCTTCCAGTATTTCAAACAAGCTTATTTTGAAAAGGAATATAATTTACCTGGAATCCCTCAACTACGTACGATCCCAATTGAAAAAGCTGTTCCTATTGATCTAAATATTGCCTCTTATGATCAGATTCGAGAAATAATAGATAAGTCAAATTATATTGGAATAATGGATTGCATTTGTCGCAAAGCTCATGATTTAATTGGCGATCCTTGTAAAAAAACTGATCTAAGGAAAACCTGTATGACATTTGGATCTGCCGCTAAAACATTCTATGAAAAAGGAGAAGCACAGTTCATATCAAAAGAAAAAGCATATGAACTAATCGAGGAGTTTGAAGAAGTTGGACTGGTTCCCCAACCATCTAATTCTCAAAAGCCATTTGTAATTTGCAATTGTTGTGGTTGCTGTTGCGAAGTATTAACTAATCAAAAACGTTTTGATAATCCTGCTCGACTTTTTGCAACAAATTTTCATGCAGAAGTTGATAGTGAGATATGTACAGGATGTGGAACATGCGAAGAGCGATGCAATATGGAAGCTATATCCATAATGGATGGTTTAAGTGCAATAAATTTAGAAAAATGTATAGGATGCGGGGTTTGTATTCCTACATGCCCTGAAGATGCAATAAATTTAGCAAAGAATAGGGTTGAAGTAATACCACCATCGAATACAAAAGAAACTTACATTGCAATTATGAATGCTAAAGCAGAATTAGCACAGGCAGAAAAAAGAGGTGATATATCTGAAAATTAGTGAAGAAATTAAAGAGAATATCAAGAATCATTATGGATATAATACAGAAGAATTGGATTTGTTCCTTCAAAATCCCCGGAATCAAGATGTTCTATCAAATTCATTAAAATTACTTGGGAAAACTTTTGTAATTGAAATTATTGAATCTCATGGTTGTAACAGCCAACATAAAGTGGGAGATAAGTTTTACTTTGATGGAGCAGGAAACTTGTTAACGAAAAAATCCCCCAAAAAAATCTGTATCTATGCTTTGGCGGAACTTGATAAAGTTCTATTCGCTGCTGGCGAGCTATTATTTGCCGGTATCAACCCTAATGAAATGCGATTTAAAAGGGTGAGTTGTTTTGATGTTGGACTGAAGTGTGGTGGATGGGGCCAAATTGTCATGGAATTGAAGGTAATAGATAGAAAAGAAGTCTAAATAACAAAAAGATCTAGAGGTGTTGGTTATAACAATAAGTGAAAAACTGCAAAAAAATTATATTAGAGATAGGAAAGAAGAATTAAATTTAGTAAAAAAAAGGCTCCCAAATCATGAATTTGCTAGTAAGAAACAACCAATAGCCAACCTTAAATTAGTAAAAGAAATAAAACCTGAAATTGATCTGATTCAAAAGCAAAGAGATAAGAGACGATGGAGAAATTCACTAGGATATTATTATTTAAATCCTGAGAAATTTAAGTTTGGTTTGAGAGATTTATACCATCAACATTATACTTTAACATGAAAGAATATAAAAAATTCAATTAATTTTTACCCCAATATTTAATAATTCGACTTTTTTTCCTATAAACTAAAATTATTTTTTTTTTTAAAATATAATCTACTGTCCCAATTATATTAAATTTAGTAATAAAAGAAAATTAATAGCTGAAATATTATATTTAGCTTGGAAATCTAAAATAAAAAGAGGTTAAGAAAATAAAAATAGCTAAAATTTATGGAATTGATATAAAACTCCATTTATCTACTATATTAATCATAGGATTAGTTGGTTTTTATTCCGCCAGCTTTTATAATTTAATTTTTCCCAGTACTTCTCTAATTGACTTGGTAATAGTGGGTCTGGTTGGTGGTTTAATTCTATTGCTTTCAATTCTAGTTCATGAGTTAAGTCATTCGTTAGTCGCCCAAAAGTATGGACTTAAAGTAAGCGAAATTGAGTTATATCTGTTTGGAGGCGTTTCCAAAATTGAAGAGGAACCAAAAACACCAAAGTCTGAAATAATAATCTCAATAGTTGGCCCATTATCAAGTTTACTTATGGGGGCAGGATTTTTGTTTTTTGTATATCTACCAATAAACCTTCATCCAATCTTAGCTGTAACCTTGTTTTACTCAGGAATATCTAATATTGGTTTAAGCATATTTAATCTCATTCCTGCCTTTCCTATTGATGGAGGAAGAGTATTGAGAGCTATACTGTGGAAACGAAGAAAAAATCTATTATCAGCAACCAAATCTGCTTCTAAAGTTGGTGTTATTGTAGGTTATAGTATGATGGCTTATGGGTTTCTACAGATATTAACTTCAGGTATTTTAAACGGATTTTGGTTGATTTTGATTGGTAATTTTCTTACATCATCCGCAAGAAATGCATACAATCAAATGAGAAATGAGATTATATTATCTAATATAAACGTCAAAGACATGCTCAGTACACCAAACTTAGCAATTCCTTTCAATATACCAGTTGATATTGCCTTAAGAGACTATTTTTATCCATATAAAAAATCATACTTTCCGGTAAATCAAGGATTTGATATCGTAGGAATGGTACACATTCGGGATATAAAAAAAATACCTATCAACAAGCGGGTAGAAATTAGCGTTGGTAATATTATGAAAAAGATTTCGGAATTTCCCTCTATAGATGATAAAAAATCAGGCAAAATAGCTTTCCAAAGATTAAGCATGATAACCGAAGATCCAGTTTTGTTAGTAGTAAAAGACAGTGAAAGTGAAAGGTTTATTGGATTTATTGGAAAAAGTGAACTAATCTCCTCATTAGAGTTCTGGAGTTCACATATGTTCAATAGTGATTTAGAAATTAAAAAGTATAAATGATTCTTTAACTAACAATTTGTTACCATCTAATTTGTTTAGGAACTTTTAGAAAAACTTAAAAAAGCCAAAAATAAATGGTTAATAACCCAACAAAATTATTACAATTTTTTAATCTATTTTATATTAAATATTGGGAACCAAAAATAAAATAAAAAAAAATGATTATTTTTTTAATAGGAGTATAATGCTGCTAGATAATCAACTTCTACATATACTTGTCCATAAAGATGAACAGCACCAAATGCAATACCATATACTCTAGAGTCACCAATACTATATGTTTTTGATGAAAAAGAACTTCCGGTTGACGGCAATTCTATATACATTCCTCCTGTGCCAACGAAATATATTTGCATACCAAATTTTCCTCCGCCAGTAAATTTGTATCTTATTGTAACACTATTATCATCATAAGAACTCCCAGGATCATCAAAATATGTAGAAAACTTAATGCAATACCCCCATAAAAATAGGAGTCCTAACCTTCCAAAGTACCCCCATTCACCTACCCATTTAATTATTTTACCATCATTAGAACTGCTAAAGCAGCTTGTATCACCATCTTCATCTCCAGCATAAGTAACATGATAATAAGGTGTCCTTCCAGTGAAGGGAGGTGGTAAAGCAAAAACAGTAGAACTAAAGAGGGTAATGCTTATTAAAAAAATCAAACTTACCAAAAGATATTGTTTTTCAGATTTTATTTATAACACCTATTTACTTTTTAATTCTTCTTGTAAAGTAACTTATTTTGTATCTACTATTAGATTTCGTCCATTTTTACTTATTAAAAGCAAAAATTGGAGTTTTTTCACATTTATTTCAAAGATTTCGGTTGGATTACCAATATTAATTTAATATATAAATCTTATTCATACTTCCAATGACCCATCTAACTCCTATAGTTTAATAATTTCGCAGTAAAAATATTCTTAATAAGTAAAATTATAATTAGCCCTATGCAATTTCCGATATATGGAGTTAAACTATTACAAACGATCTCAATATAAATGCTAAATCATTAGATGGATGTAATAACTTCTAATGTGAGATTGGTAGAAAGAAGTCTCGACGAATATAAGAAAAAGGAGTTAAATGCTCGGATTGATCTCCTCATTAGAGTTCTGGAGTTCACATATGCCAAATATAGATTTAGAAATAAAAAAATAATTTTTTGTGATATTTTTTTAATTTATTTTTTGTTTAAGCAGACCAAGTCCTACGCAAGCTGCAAATAAAAAGAAAAGAACATTCTTAATAACTATTTCATTTTTACTTCTTAATAAATCCATTTAAATGGTATTATTGGGATTTCGAACCATTTCCCAATTAGGCAAATCATAATCTTTAATTTTAACGCTAATTTCCTTGATGACTTTAAATCCATGTTTCTTATAGAAATCTACATTATCAATATCAGCGCTTACATATGTATAGTACCCACAACTATCCGTTTTTTCAAACATTGCTTTTAATAATTTACTACCGATACCTCTTCTTTGATAATCAGGATTAATTGCTAAACTCATTAGATATAAATACCGTTTCCCGGCCATATTTTTAGCCCTATCCTCGTCTAATTGACTCATTTCTTTCACTGAGGCCAAAAACTTTCTGCCGATTTTAACCAGTTTGAGGCTACTTTTAAAGCCCCCGGATCGAATCACTCTCCACATACCCATATAAGCTTTTTCATAAGGTATCCAAATTGAAATTCCTTCTAATTGTTCTGAAGGAGCATAAGGAAATCCATATTTTATTCCATAACGAATAGGTATTTCAAAAAATGTTTTCAATACTAGAGATTTATCTTCTGTATCTTCTAGAGCTTTTTCATAGAGTGTAATTTTAGAATAAGCTCTGGCATAGACATCTGTTGCTCTTTTAATATCAATATTTGTTAATCTGTAAAAATTATTAAGTTCAAAAATAGTCGAATCATTATTCATACTCATATTAAAATATAGAAAAAGCTAGATTATAAAAAATTTATAGACCAATTTTAAGGGTGGTTAATTCTGTTTTTAAGATATTTACGGAAATTTATATTTAAATAAATGTTATTATCGCTCCTGAAATCTATTGTATATACATAGAGTATAGAAACTTGATTTCTCAATCATGCCTGTGGAGTTGATCTCAAAGAATCAGAAGAGAGCATAACTCATTTACGAAATCCTGCCATTAAGGATTTCTTTATTCAGATTTTTGGTGAGACGAAGAATTAAAAATAATGAGGTGTTTGATCACATAATCATGTACTAATTTGTATAATAAAATTATAATAATAAATTAATAAAATAGAAAGAATTTAAATTGATTTCTTATTCTGGTTTGCTTGATGGATTAACAGCAACAGGCGTTATTATATCTTCCTGTGTGTTTGGATTATTATTTTTTTATAGATCATTAAAATTAAAGGCAAAGCTACTTACTTATGCTGGTCTAATGATATTTTTTGCAGGTCTTTTGTATTTAGGCCCATTTTCTGATTTTATGTCAGTTTTATTGACTGGAGAAAATTTGGAAAATCCTGTGACAATTGGTATATATGGAAGATTAAGCTATATGTGGGTTGCTCCAGGTCTAATATTTGCTATGTATATTGGGGCTGAACTCATTATACCTGATAAAAAATGGTATATTGTATCAATCTATATTGTTTTAGGGGTATTTTTTGAGTTATTTCTATTTTTAGATACAATGAATTCTTTCACTTTTATATTAAATAATCCTGGGGAAGACCTGATTGATTCTACTTTTATTTTTGGACATCCCACATTCATATTAATTGCTATTTTTTTGCTTTCCATTCTAATCTTTAATGGATTTGGGTTTTTGCGTAAAAGTTTTCAATCAACAGGAATAATAAGACGAAATTTTTTATTTTTATCTTTAGGATTCTTAATTTTTGTAATAGCTGGAGCAGGTGATTCATTAATAAGCCCTGGGATAACATTGGTTTTTATAAGAATAGCAATGGTAAGTAGCTCATGGATGTTATATATAGGTTTTAAGAAATAAAGAGTTGTAAGAAAATATCTAGAGGCTATACTAATTATTATTTTAATTTTTTTATATCTCCCTCTCTTAATTGAAAGGAGTTCTTTTCAAAGGAATTTTCATGAAAATCAGACACTGAATTTACCTTTCCAATAAAATCTTCATATCATCAATCCTCAAAGAAAAAGAAGTTAAAATAATATAAAATTATTTTAATTACTCGGAACCATTCCTATGACCATCCACCTCACACACTCGTTCTATTCAGGGATTTGCCAGGAAAATGATCCTTTCAATTCGGCTTATAGAAATCCAATGAAAAATTCTACTCAGAGCCAAGCTGTTTATCTAAATCAATTACCAATGGAACTTCTTTCTCGTCCTTCTTCACGACTACTTTTAAGACTCCATCTTCAATCTTAGCACTTACGGGCTCGATCTTCGACACCTTCTCCTTCACACTGGATTTAAGGCATGTCTGCATCTCGTTATACAGATAGCATTTAGTACAGCAGAATCCGACCGGCATAAAACCAACAATAGAACATTGGTTATATCCATCGCAATTACAACTATTACACATTTTTTTTATCACTTCTTATAAATTATATATTAATTTTTTATAATTTTACTGATAATATTAATTATAATTTATCACTAAAATATAATTGGCACTTTTCATATTTAAGTTTTACCGCTTTTCGACATTTAATGTTTCGAAAATGATATTTAGTGAAAAAATCGATCATGTGATGTCGATTATCTGATCCTCGTGCTAGAATATGATCATCCATAGAGAAAAAAGGTACTTTTTTCCAAGATTAATCATCAGAATCACCGAAATAGATCAGAATAATTTTTATGATCGATCGTAGAAACAGTGATGAAAAAATTTAATCAATTTTAGGGCTTTTTGATCGCCCTCGATCACCAGATTTATTTTTATTTCATCGTTCCAATAAATGACAAATTAAAAATTACCAACATAAAAAGAAATAATCAATTAGGGGAATGTGGTTGTCAATTTGCGCCATCAATTTGATGATTTTGATAATGTATAACTAATATAAACGATTTGGTTATTGAAATTTTCTAAAAAATTTATTAAATCTCTATTATTTTTCTAACCATCTGAGTAGATGGATATAAAACTTTTAGACATGTCTGTAATAAATTTTAAGTTTCGAAATGAGGTATTGAAACATAATGCTTCTTTAAGCTACTGCTATCAATGTAGTACTTGTAGTGGTGGTTGCCCTGTTGCTCTGATAACTCAAGGAGGCTATAATCCTCGAAAAATAATTGAAGAGGCTATTTTGGGTTTACAAGATAAGCTGGTAGAAAAGCAAGATCCAAATCCATGGCTTTGTTCTACGTGTCAAACCTGCGTGGAGTTATGTCCTCAAAAAGTCGAGATTACGGAAATTTTTACATTAATTAAAAATAAGTGTTTTGATACGGGTAATGTTCCTGAGGCATTTATTTCGCAAGGTAGAGCAGTTCTTGAGAATGGAGTTGCACTTCCTTATTCAAAAGCTATTATAACCAGACGAGAGAAATTAGGACTTCCATCAATAAAAACAGCACCAGTTGATGAAATCAGAACAATTCTTAAGGAAACTGGTTTTGAAAAAAATATTCCTAAGGAGGGAGCATAGAAAATGGTGTATGATTTATTTTTAGGTTGTGTAATTCCGGCTAGATTGCCTTTCCTAGAAGCTTCTTCACGTAAGATATTTGAAAGGCTTGGTATTAAGTTGAATGATGTAGATGGTTTTAGTTGTTGTCCAGATCCTACAGGAATAGAATTGATTGATGAAAAGACATGGTTAGCTTTAGGAGCTAGAAATTTAAGTTTATCAAATAATAATGGTGGGATTATATCCTTTTGTTCTGGCTGTGTTGAGACCTTAAAAGGTGTTAATTATGCTATAAACAAAGATTCGCATACTAAAGATGACGTGAATAGCATATTAAAAAAAGTTGGTAAAAAATATGATGGAACCACAGAAGTAAAGCATTTTGCTCAGGTTCTATATGAAAACCTTGATAAAGTCAGAGAAAACGTAGTCCACCCACTAAATGGATTTAAAGTGGCGGTTCATTATGGTTGTCATTATTTAAGACCTTCTGAAATAATTAATTGGGATGATCCCTTTAATCCGGTTACCATTGATGAAATTGTTAAAGCATTAGGGGCAGATTCTTTAGATTACGAGATGAAAATGGAATGTTGTGGAAATCCTCTTGATAAATCAGATAAGGAGATCTCTCTTAAAATGATCGATAATAAATTCAAATCAATCCAGGAATCTGGAGCAAATTGTATCACTCTCGTGTGTCCGGCATGTTTTCAACAATTTGATTTTAATCAACGAGAATTAAGTAAAGATAAAGAAGTTGGTTATGAATTTCCAGTGTTTTATCTTTCAGAATTAGTAGCACTTGCTTTTGGCTTTAAACCTGAAGAATTAGGATTTAATTTTCATCGAGTTAAAGCTAAAGAATTATTAGAAGGATTTTAGAATATTATAAATTTTATTCAATAAATTAATTAATTTAAAAAAAAGAATTGGCTAAAAATGGGATTAGCAGAAAATAAGACATTTGAGAATTTACAGGATGATGTAATCTCAGTAAATAGATGTTGTGCTTGCGGTGCTTGCATAGCATATTGTGAAAGTCAAGCATTTGATGTTATTGAGATGGATAAATATACCCCTAAGTTTAAAACGGATAAAAGTGTTGAGAACTGTAAAGAGTGTGGGTATTGTTATTATATCTGTCCACAAACTGATCCTTTAATGGAAAAGATAAATAATCAGTATAAAATTAAAGATGAAATGGGTTATGTCGCCGATATACTTGCAGCAAAGACTACTGATGCAAAAATAAAAGAAGTTGGACAAGATGGGGGTTTAGTTACCTCTCTTTTAATGTATTTATTTGATAAAAATGAAATTGATGGTGCAATTGTTTCGGAATATGATGATAATCTAAAACCTATTCCTAAGATCATCTATAAAAAAGAAGACTTATTCAAATCTTCGGGTACCAGATATACAATCTCATCAAACCTACTTCCATTAAAAGATTTGTATGAGATCGCCGAAGATATAGTAGAAAAACACCATCAAATTTATGATATTAACCAATTACGTATGGCTTTTGTTGGAACTCCATGTCAATGCAGAGCCGTGCGAAAAATGCAACTTTTAAACATCAGCCCCACTCATGTTATTAAATATGTTTTTGGTCTGTTCTGCATGGAGAACTTTGATTATGACAAATTATTTGAGCTTGTAAAAGCTGAGACTGGATTAGAACCGAAAGATATAGCTAAGATGAATATTAAAAAGAATTTCTTTATTACCAACAAAACTAATGAAATCAAGGAAGTTGAACTTCATAAATTCGATCCGGCTGTAAGAAATCACTGTAAAGAATGTGATGAATTTACAAGTCGATTTGCAGATATCAGTTTTGGCGGTTCTGGAGCAGTCCAACAGAATTCAATGATAGTAGTTAGAACAGAAAATGGTCAAGAATTAATTACCAATGCTATTAATGACGGATATGTGCAAAGATTTGTTCCGACAAAGTCACCTATAGATGTATGGAAAGGAAGCAAGCTTGATTTATTAAAAAGAATGACAACAACTAAAGTTAGTAAAAAATAAATAAATTGGTGTTTTGAATGGTAGAAAATTCTAAAAGTGCTCTTATTATTGGAGCAGGTATTGCAGGAATTCAAGCAGCGTTGGATTTGGGAGATATGGGAATAAAAGTCCATTTAATTGAAAAAAGTCCCGTTATTGGAGGAAAAATGGCACAATTAGACAAAACATTTCCAACTTTAGACTGTTCAATTTGTATTTTGGCACCGAAATTATCGGAATGTTATAGACATCCAAATATTAATCTTTATACTCTTTCGGAAGTACAAAAGATAGAGGGTACAAGTGGGGATTTTACAGTAGAAGTTCTTAAACGTGCTCGTTTTGTAAAAGAGGATGCTTGTACAAATTGTGGGGATTGTGCTACAATTTGCCCTGTACGAGGGATTCCAAATTATTTTGATGCTAATTTAAAAAATATGGCAGCGGTTTATATACCCTTTCCTTCAGCAGTTCCTCCTGTTCATATTGTCGATAAGAATTCATGTGTATATCTAAATTATGGTATATGTGGATTATGTGCTACGAATTGTGGTGCGGAAGCTATAGATCTTACACAAAAAGATGAAATTTTGGAAATAGAAAATGTTGGTTGTATAATTGTTGCTCCCGGCTATGGTTTAATGGAAGACGTCAATCCCCTTACAAAATATGGTTATAAGAAATATAAAAATGTGGTAACTTCCTTAGAATTTGAACGGTTAATTTGTGCTTCAGGACCACTTGATGGTCACTTAAGAAGGTTATCTGATGGTGAAGAGCCAAAAAAGTTAGCGTTTTTACAATGTATAGGTTCACGATCGGATAGAGATCAAAAATATTGTTCTTCTATCTGCTGCATGTATTGTACGAAAGCTGCAATGATAGCATACGAACATAATAATGATTTAGAATCTTACGTATTTTATATTGATATGAGAGCGGGTGGGAAAGGATTTCAATCATTTCTCCGAAGAGGAGCAAACGAATATAACATTAAGTATATCAAAAGTAAAGTTTCTCATATTGATATTGATGAGAAAGCGAGTCCTGTTATTACTTATGAGGATTTCGAGACAGGTGAAATTAAACAGATGACAGTAGATTTAGCGGTATTAGCAACCTGTATAATCCCAACACAAGGGATTGAAAAATTAGCGGAAGCATTAGGAATTGAATTAAATGAATATAATTTTATAAAAACAGATCCATTCTATCCGGTAGAAACGAGCGTAGAAGGTATTTTCACATGTGGTTGTGCTCGTGAACCAATGGATATCCCTCGTTCTGTTGCTGAAGCAAGTGGGGCAGCAGCAAGAGCAGCGGAAGTAATTAAGGGAGGTTAAAGTGAAAATGTCTGAAAATGAGAAGGAAGAAGTAAGAATTGGAGTATTTGTATGCTCTTGTGGGAGTAATATCGGAGGATTAATAGATGTTAAGGAAGTTGCAGAATATGCAAAAACTTTACCTAATGTTATATTTACTGAAGATAATTTATATACTTGTTCAGAAACAGGATTAGCTCAGATTAAAAATGGGATTAAGGATCATAATTTAAATCGAGTGGTAGTGGCTTCATGTACTCCAAGAACTCACGAACCTCTCTTTCGTGATTGTATCAAAGATGAGGGTTTAAATGAGTATCTCTTTCAATTTGTAAATATTCGGGATCAATGTACATGGGTTCATATGAAATTTCCAGACGAAGCTCTTGAAAAAGCAAAAGAGGTTATTCGAATGGGTGTGGCAAAAGCAGCTAAACTTGAAGCACTTGATAATATTATAGTTGATGCAACTCCAACAGCTATGGTTATTGGAGGAGGAGTCGCTGGAATGACCGCGGCTCTTAGTTTAGCTAACCAAGGATTTGAAACGCATTTAGTTGAAAAAGCCAATGAATTAGGTGGTAAGCTAAATATTATTAATAAATTATTTCCTACTAGCCAGGACGCCTCTGAACTTCTATCAAGTTTGAAGAAGAGGGTAGAAAGTAATCCAAATTTAAAAGTCTATACTTCAGCAAAAGTGAAGGATATTGAAGGATTTGTAGGTAATTATGAGATTGACGTTGATCAAAATGGTAAAAATACGCATTTAACTATAGGAGTCATTATAGTTGCTGTAGGAGCTTCATTATTGACCCCTACAGGTAAATTTGGATATGATGGGAATATTAGAATTACTCAATATGAATTAGAAGATAAATTAAAAAATGATGAAGTAAAGGCTCAAGATGTTGTAATGATACAATGTGTAGGCGCTCGTAACGATGAGAGAGTCTACTGTTCAAATGTATGTTGTATGACAGCCTTAAAAAATGCGTTAATTATTAAAGAAAAGAATCCTGAAGCAAATATTACAATACTATTTAGAGATTTATACACTCCTGGAACGTATTATGAACAATATTATAGAAGAGCAAGAGAAGCAGGAATAATTTTTATGAGTTATAATTTAGAGAAACTGCCTGTTGTAGAAGAGAATACGATTAAAGTATTCAATGAGTATATTGGAGAAGAGATAAGTATTCCTTATGGGCTTCTTGTTTTATCAACACCATTAATAGCAAATGAAGATAATAAAGAACTTGCTCAAATGTTAAAAGTTCCATTGGAAGAAAATAAATTCTTTTTGGAAGCGCATGTGAAGTTACGTCCTATGGATTTTGCTACAGATGGAGTTTTCATATGTGGAGCTGCAAAATGGCCTGTAGATATTACAGAATCAATAACCCAAGGTTATGCTGCTGCGGCTAGAGCAAGTACTATCATTTCTCATGATCAAATAGAAGTTGAAGGAGCAACATCATTTCTACCAGAGTATAATAAAGGTTTGTGTACTGGGTGTGAAATTTGTGTTACAGTTTGCCCATATAAGGCTATAAGTAAAAATGAGGATGATGAAATCGAAATTACTCAAGTCCTTTGTAAAGGTTGCGGCGTGTGTGGAGCTACCTGTACAAATCATGCTATTATAATTAGACATTTCACAGATGAGCAAATTTTATCCGAAATTTATGCTTTTGGAGGTAAATAAGATATGAGTTTTGAACCAAAAATTTTAGGTTTCTTATGTAATTGGTGTTCATATGCAGGAGCAGATTTAGCTGGAGTCAGCAGAATGCAATACCCACCAAATATTAGAGTAATAAGAGTTATGTGTAGTGGTCGAGTCGACCCTAAATTTATTTTTGAAGCACTCCGAGTAGGAGCTGACGGAGTAATCGTTTTAGGATGCCATTTAGGTGATTGTCATTATCTTGAAGGTAATTATGAAGCTGAGAAAAAATTTGATATGGTTAAAAAATTCCTAAAACTAATTAATTTTGATAATAGAGTAAGATTGGATTGGGTATCTGCTTCAGAAGGAGCTAGATATGCTTCAGTTATAACTGAATTTACAGAACATATTAAAACATTAGGACCATCTCCAGCAGGCGGGGAAAACCCTGATAAAGAAATTCTTGAAAAACTAAGAGCTATTGAAGATGCTGCGGGAGGAGATAGAATGCGAGCACTTGTGGGAAGAGAAAGAAAGATCATAGAACAGGAAAATGCATATGGTGAAAAAGTCCCACTTGAAAAATTTAATGATATATTCGATTCAGCAATCGTAGAAGAATATGAACGTCATAGAATTTTAATTTCATTAGAAAAGGATAGAAGATCTGTGAAGGATTTAGCGGTTGAATTAGAAATAGATCCTAGTATTGTTTTAGAACATATGACGATTTTAAAAACTCGAGGTCTAGTTGACTTCGGAGAAATAATTGGAATTACACCAATGTTTCATAAATTATAAGGAGGATAAAATATGGAAAAAGTAGGAGCAGTTATGATTGTTGGTGCTGGAATAGGTGGTTCTCAAGCAGCACTAGATTTAGGCGATTCCGGTTATAAAGTCTATTTAATTGAATCTACAACAAGTATCGGGGGTGTTATGGCACAACTTGATAAAACATTCCCTACTAATGATTGTGCGATGTGTATTGTAAGCCCAAAGCTTGTAGAAACAGGTCGGCATCAAAATGTAGATTTAAGTATCAATTGTGAAATTTTAGATGTCTCTGGAGAGGCAGGTAATTTCATTGTCAAAGTCAAAAAGAAATCGCTATACATAAATCCAGATAAATGTACTGGATGTGGAGTTTGTGGAAGAAATTGTCCTGTAGAAGCAATTGATATATTTAATGAAGGATTAGCAAAATATCATGCTACATCTGTAAAATATCCTCAAGCCGTTCCACTAGTATATGCGATTAACAAAAATTATTGTATAGGCTGTGGAGTATGTGCGGGAGTATGTAAAGCAAAAGCAGTAGAGTATGACCGTGAGGATGAAATTTTAGATATTAATGTTGGTGCTATAGTCTTAGCGCCTGGTTTTGATGAATTTATCCCTCAAGCCGCTAATAAATATGGTTATGGCACTTTCAAAAATGTGGTGACTTCCATTGAATTTGAACGTATATTAAGTGCGAGTGGTCCTTATGCAGGTAGAGTCCTACGACCTTCTGATGGTGATATACCTGAAAAAGTTGCATTCCTTCAGTGTATAGGCTCCCGAGATTATACAGGAGAAGGTCAACCTTATTGTTCATCAGTATGTTGTATGTATACAGCAAAAGAGGCAGTAATTGCCCATGAACATCAGCATGAAGTAAAACCCACCATTTTCAGTATGGATATAAGAGCTTATGGAAAAGATTTTGATAAATATATTATTAGAGCTCAAGAAGAATATGGGATTAGATATATTAGAAGTAGAATTTCTTCAGTTTCTGAAGTTCCTGAGACAAAAGATTTAAGACTTCGTTATGAAACTGAAGATGGAAAAGTTATTGAAGAAGATTATAATATGGTAGTTTTAGGAGTTGGATTAAATCCTCCCTATGATGCTAAATATCTGGCTGATAAATTCGGGATAGAATTAAATGAATTTGGTTTTGCGAAAACCGATAAATTCAATCCAGTTCTAACCACTAAACCAGGTATTTTTGCATGTGGTGCCTTTTCTCAACCGAAAGATATCCCTGAAACGGTCACTCAAGCAAGTGCTGCAGCAGGATGCGTCAATCAAATTTTATATCAAAAGAGAGGAACTTTAATTACTGAAAAGACATTACCTCCTGAAATATTTGTAGCTGGACAACCTCCTCGTATTGGTGTATTTATTTGTCATTGTGGGATTAATATTGGGGGATATGTAGATGTCCCAGAAGTGACTAAATATGCGAGTACCCTTCCAAATGTGGTTATGACAGATCGTAATTTATATACTTGTTCTGCTGATACACAAGGTATAATAAAAGAAAAAATTGAAGAATATCACCTTAATCGAGTTATTGTAGCATCCTGTACTCCAAGAACACATGAACCTTTATTCCAAGAAACAATTAGAGAAGCAGGATTAAACAGATACTTGTTTCAAATGGCTAATATTAGAGATCAATGCTCTTGGGTACATATGAATCAACCTGAAGAAGCTACTCAAAAAGCTAAAGATTTAGTTAGAATGGCTGTTAATAAAGCAAGAAGAATTGCTCCAATAGATAGAATAAAGTTAGGTGTTACAAAGAAGGCAATGGTAATTGGTGGGGGAATTAGTGGTATGACTGCTGCTTTAAATTTTGCGAGTCAAGAAATTGAGACTCATTTAGTTGAAAGACAGGCAGAATTAGGTGGTTTTGCCAAACATATTTATCATACTCTTGAAGGAGGAGATGTTCAAGAGTATTTAAAAGATATGATTGACAGAGTTAAGTCTGATAAATTTATTCATGTTTATACTGATGCTGAAATAGAAAGCTTAGATGGGTATATAGGGAATTTCAAATCTTCAGTTATTCATGGACCTAAAAAAGAGCGAGTAGAATTTGAACATGGTGTTGTTGTTGTAGCAACTGGAGCTCAAGAATATGAGCCAAAAGAGTTCTTATATGGTCACAATAACAATGTAGTTTTGCAATCAAAGTTCGAAGAAATGTTAAACACGGATAGTGTTCTTAAGAATAAGAAATCAATTGTAATGATTCAATGTGTTGGTTCTAGAAATGATGAGCATCCATATTGTAGTAAAATGTGTTGCGCAGAAGCAATTAAAAATGCTCTATTAGTTAAAAAATTAAATCCATCTACAGAAGTAACAATTTTATTTCGAGACATTAGAACTTATGGATTTAAAGAAAAATATTATAGACAAGCAAGGGAAGAAGGAGTTATTTTCCTTCGATTTGATGAAGATGTTCCTCCAGAAATTATTGCTGAGGATTCTACATTAAATGTTAAAGTAAAAACTGTAAAAACGGGAGATTTATCAATCCCCGCAGATTTATTAGTATTGAGTGCTGGAATTGTAGCATCTTACGATGAGAATGAAGAACTTGCTAAGATGTTAAAAGTACCTTTAAATGATGATAATTTTTATTTAGAAGCCCACGTTAAGCTTCGTCCAGTTGATTTTGCGACTGAAGGAGTTTTTGTCGCAGGAATGGCTCACTGTCCAAAAACTATTGAAGATTCAATTTCACAAGCTAATGCAGCTGTTTCAAGAGCATGCACAATTCTTTCCAAGGATGAAATCGAAGCAGAAGGAAAAACAGCAGTAATTGATGTGTCTCGCTGTATAGGTTGTGGAATGTGTGTAGAAAATTGTGCATATAATGCAATAGAGTTAATTGAAGATAGACGTTTTGGATTAGTAGCGTCAATTAATCAAGCATTATGTAAAGGATGTGGAGCTTGTAGTGGGAATTGTCGATG
>JBHLLI010000082.1:0-18321 GCA_048885765.1 Candidatus Hermodarchaeota archaeon | reverse complement strand
CAAATATCGGAAGTATTGCAAAATTATTGGAAGGTCGAGCCCATATAATCGTCTATACTGAGCAACTATTTGAGGTAGTGGATCTGTTATTCCTATGGCTTCTAATAAGGCGTAAATTGGGTCACCCGGCATCAGTCGAGACAGGATAAAAGTTAAGGTTAACACTCCAAATATAACTGGTATTGCTGCTAATAATCTTCTAGTAATATATTTTAGCATACTCATTAAAACCAACCTAGTCTTTTTCTTTTTTTAAATTTTCACCCAAAAAAAAAGCTATAATCTTTTCTTTTGACATATTTACTTTTTTTGACACAACGTAATTTTTAGACTCGAAAATATTCATAGTCTTCACAAATAGATATAAATTCTATGGTTAAATACATTTATTTGTTCAAACATTCGAACATCGATAACTAGGAAAAAAATTTAATTTGTTATTATCAATATTATATAAAAATTGTAAATCTTTCAACCTTAATAGTAAAATGAATCTTTTATGATAAGATATGAAGAAAGAAATGGAAATAAAGAAAGAACTGAAAGTAAATTTCAAGTAAAATCACGAAGAATTGGTATAAAACCTCTTATATGTTATTATCTCAGAAGGGTTATTAATTCCCTAACAATCTTACAAGGAATAATGACGTTCTGTTTCTTAATTTTCTATTTTCAAAATGTTATCAATTTTGATATAATTGTCTTCTATTTGTATTTCACAATAATTATTTTCATTGTTTATAGCTTTATGATTTTTGGTATCCATTTTTTAGAGAAACCTGAAGTTAAAAAAAATATTGATAAATCCACTCAGATCTTAGAAGACTTTACAGAAATCAAACCTGAAATTACAGAAGAATTCTTACAAGGTAAAACTCTTCAAGTTTACTGGTATTTTTTTACGAAAAGACACGCAGGAGTTAGAGAAATACAGAAAGCACTAAAGATTTCATCCTCTGGAACTGTGTCTTACCAAATCACTAAATTACTAAAAGCAGGAATCATATCAAAAAATGATGAAGAAGGAAAATATTCTATAAAGGAAGATCTTAAGATAGGAATATTGAGGTTTTTCATTCGCATCGGTAATCGAACGATGCCTCGAATTTCATTATATCTTATAATATATTCGTTTGGATTTATTACCTTCTTAATCCTCGCTATAATTCAAGGAATAAATTTCTTTTCTGATCTCTTAAATATGATCCTATTATTTTTTTTAATTATAGGCACAATTATTTTTATTGTAGAATCATTTAAAATTAGGAAATTGAAACCTATATAATCTTTACAGAATATATTCCCAAACGGATCTGAAATTGTCTTAACAACCAATTTGATATTTTAATTTGTTATTTTAATTATTAATCTTCAAATTTTATATGAATATATAGCTCAATATCGCCTTTATAATCGCAAACGTTTAAAAGCTCCAACTTTAACTATTTTATTACATGGTTGAATGATGAGGTTAGATGGCTGAAAATATCATAAAAACGTTCAAGCTTAATTTTGATGGAACATTTGATGAGGTAGCTTATGAAAACATAAAAGAAGTTTTCACAATTGTAAACATATTAGCTATTTATATCCAAAAAATAAAAACAATGTATATTTGGATTGGTAGAAATGCAACTCAAGCTTTAAAAAACCATATTTCTCAAATTCGGGTGTTATTGAAGGATGAGTTCCCTGATTTTCGAATTATTAGAAATATAACTTTTGATATGAGAGCAGAACCACAAGAATTTTTTGATAACCTAAATATGAAAAAAGAAGAATTGTATGAAATCATTAATTATCAAGAAAAAACTGTTCTCCCGATTTTAGAAAAAGTTGATGTGTTAAAAGAAAACTCAGAGAAATTAATGAAATCTGAGCAATATAAAAATGCCATTGAATTATTAAAAAAAATTATAGATTTAGCAAAACAAATAGAAGATGATGCTCTTGTAACTGAACAAACAAGATTGATTTCTGAATTAACAGAAAAATATGAGAATAAAGAAATTGTTAATGAAATTGAAGCAGAAACAAAAGAAACTGAAAAAGAATATACTAGATTAGTTAATTCCAACAATATTTTAGAAGCTCATAATTTTGTTCAAGATTTTATAAAAAAATTTGAAGGAAACTATGATTTATCGTTGATCCCAAGTGCCAAAGAACTAATTTTGAAGGAAAAAAGAAAATGGAACTCAGAACAAGAGAAATTAACGAATGATCTAAATAGATTAGAAAAAGAGTTAAATTCTTCATTAGAAAACCTTGATGTGCCTAAAGCAACTGAAATTTTTGAAGAAGGTTTAGAACTCCTTAAAAATCTATTAGACAATAAAATTAAGATTAAATGGAATGAACTAGAAAAAAGAATACAGGAGACTAGTGAAAAAATAGAATTTATTGAGAAATTCGAATTTTTTTCCAAAGAATTTAATAAATTCATAGAAGATCATCAATTTAAAGAACTGAAATTAAAAATAAATGAATTTCTAAAACAATTAGAAATTATCGATCTTCCTGGCTATCGTAGTAAATTAAACTTATTACAAGATGAAACTCTTTCAGCGGAACAATCATACGTTAATATTAATAAAGAAATTGGTGAGTTGGTAGATAAAATAAAATTTAATAGAGAGAATAATAATCTGAATGAAATTATAACAGACTCTAGCAAACTTATTAGTCTTGCAAAATCAATTCATAATATAGAATTAGTTAATAGTTATACTAATTTAGTAGAATTAACTAAAAAGAAAATTAAAGAAATAAAAGATTTCAAGGAAAAACAAAATCAACTTAAAACAGAACTTTCGAAACTAGAAGAAAAATTCAATTCATCTTTAGAAATATTTGAACTTGAGAAAATGGACAATATTCTTGAAGATAGTTCAAATTTTCTTTCTGAACTTGTAGCTGACGATGTCAAGAACAAATGGGAGAAATATAGAGATAAATATAAAATAGTTAGGCAATTTTTAGAGGATATAGGACGTTTAAGTAAAAATGCCATTGAGGCTTTAAATAATCGTTCTTTTCCAGAATCTTTAGATTCTTTCACACAGATTATAACCCAATTACAGGATTATGAAAAATAAACGATAAAGGTGAGAAGATTTGACGGAAGATAAAACAGAACCTATAGAAAAGGTGAAAGAAAAAGAGGAAAAAAGAAAAATTAGGGTTGTTGAACAAATTGATAATCGACTTGCTATTCAAGGTCAAGCATATATAAAAGGACAACTTAAAGATGCGTTATCAATTGCTTATGAAATAATAGATTTAGCAAAACCAGAAAAATTGAATTCATTTGTTAAGGATCAAGAAGATCTTATTGCCCAAATTAAAAAACTTTTAAAACAAAAAGAGGAAAGAGAATTAGAAAAGTTACGTGCTGAACAAGAAAGAAAGAAACTTGAGAAAATCAAGGAAATAAAAAATGATTTAAAAAACCTAGAATATATTTATAAAGCAGGATTTGATGCAGAGGATTTCTCCAAAACCAAAGAATCAATAGTAAAAGCTAAAACCTTATTATCACAACTTGATAAAGATAAAGAATTAAAGAAAAAATGGCAAGATTTTGAAAGACAATATTTAGCTGCTAAATTAAAAAAAGACCTTATTGAAAAAGCTCAAACGATAATAGAAGAGAGTATTATTTTAAAAGAAAAATTCCAGTTTGAGCCTCTTAAACCAAAACTTGCTGATATTATAAAAGAATTTAAAGAAAATAATATTAAAGAACATCTGAATGAATTAGAGTTTATTCAAAAAGACATTATAAATGCTGAAAAAGCTTATCTTAATGTTTTGGAAAATATTGAAAAATTAACAAAAGAGATTAAAATTCTCCAAGATAATAGAGATTTTAATAAAGCTATTCAGCAATGTAAAAACCTTTTGAAGCTATGTGAATCGATAGAAAAAACTGAATTAAGTGAAGAATATTCCAAAATTTTAACAAATCTACAAAAAGAGTTGGAATTCGAAGAACTTAAAGAATCAGTTAATAAACTTAATGACGAGGGATTAAACTTATTAAAAACAGGAGATATTTCATCCTCTCTTAAAAAATTCGAGATGATAAAAGGAGCTATAAATTTTTATCTAGAACAAAAATAAGATAAAACTATTTTATTTCAATTGCCCATAAATAATCTCAGTATCATATTCAAATCTAATAAGTCCATCTTTTTGAAATTTATCAAACAACTGCTTTAAATCAAGCAACATCGCGTTAAACTTAGGATTATCATCTAATGGAATATATGAAGTAGAAAGTAACCTCCCTTCAAGGCCCTCATAATTAAATATCTGAAAATTATCGTAGTGTACTTTAAAATAATTCATATTTGATTCGGATCTACCAAAGAATTTATCAAATTCAAGCTTGCTCTTCTCAATAGCTTTATAATCTGTCCCATATTTTAAGAGAAATTTTTCATATTCTTTTAAAAATTCATTTGTACGCTTTTTCCGTCGGTTCCAAATTAATACTACCCATCCTTCAGATTTAAGAATACGAGAAAATTCTATTCTCGCTTTTTCTAAATCAAACCAATGGAATGCTTGACCCGCTGTAATAACATCAATAGTATTTGATTCTAAATTAGATTTTTCAGCAGATCCATCTATACTAGAAAAGTTCGAATATTCGCTAAGAATTCCTTCTGCTGCAGCTCTCATATCACTATTTGGCTCAATTCCATAGACTTTATTTCCTTCTTTAAGAAATAATTCACTTAATATACCTGTGCCTGATCCTATATCTGCAACTTTAGAATTAGATAATAAAATTTTTTTTTCTTTTAAAAAAGTGATTATTTCTTGCGGATATCCAGGTCTATATTTGATATATCTATCCACTCTTGAAGAAAATCGCGTTTTAGGATCTTGCTTGAATTTTTTATCATACATCAAAATGATTAATATAAAAAGAATAAAAAAAATTATTATTTGTTTTTCTTTTAAACATGTTTTTGTTTTATTAAAGTTAATTTCCCACCAGCCATTAATTCTTCTAAGGCTTGCTTGCTTAGAGAATGAGTTAATGGTATTTCTACATTTTTAGAAAGATTTTTTAAGGAGACTTTTCCAGAATTTATCGTTGACAGATCAACTTCAAATTGGTCTCCAGGGTCTATTTTATTATAGTCTTCTTTATTTTCAAAAGTTAATGGAACAATTCCAAAATTTACTAGATTAGCTAAATGAATACGAGCAAAGCTTTTAACTATAACTGCCTTAATTCCAAGATATTTGGGTGCGATTGCCGCGTGTTCACGGCTTGAACCTTGTCCATAGTTATCTCCTCCTACAATAAAACCCCCAGATTTTTCAAGTGCTCTATCATGAAAAGACTCATCAAGTACATTGAAGACAAATTTGCTAATTTCGGGAATATTACTTCTTAATGGTAAAATTTTAGCTCCCGCTGGCATAATATGATCAGTGGTAATATCATCCTCAACTTTTAGAAGTACTTCCCCTGTCAATTTATCTGGTAAAGGATTAAATTCTGGTAGTGGTTTAATATTAGGTCCTCTTATAATTTCTACATTCTTAGCTTCTTCAGGAGGCAATGGTGGTACTATCATATTATCATTAACCATAAATTTCTTCGGCATTGTAATTTCTGGTAGTTTTCCAAACTTTCGAGGATCAGTTATTTTACCTTCTATAGCTGCTATAGCTGCTGTTTCTGGACTTACAAGGTATGCATTAGCACTTTTTGTACCTGATCTACCTAAAAAGTTTCTATTAAATGTTCTTAGAGAAACAGCATTACTCTTAGGAGCTAAACCCATCCCGATACAAGGACCACATGCATTTTCTAATATTCTTGCTCCTGCTTTTACTAAATAACCCATCTCACCTGAATCAACCATATGATCTACTACTTGTCGTGAACCCGGCGATACAGTTAAAACGGTATTAAGAGCTATAGTTTTATCCTTTAGCATATTTGCACTAATTTTAAGGTCTCGTAAAGATGAGTTAGTACAACTGCCTATACAAACTTGGTCCACATTCATCCCTTCTAATTCTCTCACAGTCTTAACATTACCTGGACTATGAGGCTCAGCAATTAGGGGTTCTAATTCACTTAAGTTTATTTCGATTGTTTCATCGTAAACAGCATCATCGTCTGGTTCTAATTGAACCCACTGATTTCCTCTTTCTTGTGCCTCTAAAAATTCCTTTGTAATTTCATCAGAGGGAAAGACCGATGTAGTAGCTCCAGTTTCTGTTCCCATATTAGTAATAGTTCCTCTTTCCGGAACAGATAATGTTTTTATTCCAGGACCTATATATTCTAAAACCTTATTTACTGCACCTTTAACACCAATCCGTCTTAAAACTTCTAAGATAACATCTTTAGCAGAAACAAAATCAGGTAGCTTTCCTGTAAGATAAACTTTGACAACATTTGGCATTTTTAATCTAAATGGTTCTCCTGCCATAGCAGCAGCTACATCAAGTCCACCAGCTCCGATTGCGATTGATCCTACACCCCCCCCAGTTGGGGTATGGCTATCACTTCCAAGTAAAGTTCTCCCAGGACGAGCAAATCGTTCAAGGTGTAATTGGTGACAAATACCATTTCCAGGTCGAGAAAAATATAAACCATACTTGGCAGCAATACTTTGCAGATATCGGTGGTCATCAGGATTTTTAAAGTCTGTCTGTAAGGTATTATGATCAACATAACTTACAGATAATTCAGTTTGTACTCGAGAGACTCCCATAGCCTCAAATTGTAAATATGCCATTGTTCCAGTAGCATCCTGGGTTAATGTCTGGTCTATTCTTATTGCGATATCAGTACCTTTTTCTAATTCTCCCTCAACTAAATGTTGTTTTAAAATTTTTTCAGTTAACGTTTTTCCCATTTTCTTCAACAAAATTAAATATTTCTAGCATTTCTGGATAAAATGGATACTAAAGTAATTAAATATAAAAAATTATTAAATTTTTCTTTTCAAATTCACCCATTTTAATCCCCATTTAAACAATATTCTAGTTGGCTAAGAAATTAAATTATAATTATAATTTGAAAAATTACTAATAATGATCTAACATAAATGCATGAACTACAATTGATTACATATATTATTGATTATAGTATTATCGGAGTAAGTCTCACCCTCATAAATACAATATTTTCCAAAATAAA
Organism: Candidatus Hermodarchaeota archaeon; assembly: GCA_048885765.1. Lineage (GTDB taxonomy): Archaea > Asgardarchaeota > Lokiarchaeia > Sigyniarchaeales > SOKP01 > Loki-b32. Next base: position 11,141 of record JBHLLI010000082.1, on the reverse strand, counting down.
TTGTGTTGTTTCTTATCATGTTGAATTGACTCCCCTCCGCTAAACTAATGTCCTCCAGAAAAACATCCAGATAATCATTGGTGTGCATAGGAGTTTATTATAACATCTGATTAATTTATCTAAAAAAATAGAGCTCGATTTATGATTACTTTTATAAAAATTTAAGATATTAATTATCTTAAAACTTTTAGAGCAAGCTTAAAATTTAAAAGATTTGGAAGTTTAAGAAAAATATCGAACTAAAAATAGATTGTCAAATTAAAAAATTGATGTTATATGTCTGAAGAACATATTAGAGGTCAAATTAGCGCAAAAGAGGATGAAATAACAAGAATTGAAGAGGATGCTTCAAAAAAAGATGCTTCTGCCGAAAAGGAAATAGAAGAACAATTTGATAGTAAAATAGAGGAAGCTCAAGCAACCCTCGATGAAGAAACTCGATTAAGAGATGAAGCCATTCAAAAAGCTGAAGAATGGACACAAAAAAAGAAAGAAAAAATTTCATCCGCTAAAGAAGCTGAGAAAGCATTGGCTCAGTTAAAAAGTGATAAATCTAAGGCATTAAATGCTAAATTAAAAGAAATTGAAAATGAGAAAAAAGGTAAAATCAAAGAAGTTCAAAACGAAATAAAACAACTAGAAAAGCAAATTGCTGCCTTAGAAAAAGCTAGAGCAAAACAGGCTGCCCAAGAATAGAATCCAACTGATTCTTTTCTATATATTTTTTTATATTTTTTATATATTATACAAAATTTCCTTTTTAATCGCAAATTGATTTTATTAACAGGTTTCGGTTCATACGGTAAATATAAAATAAATCTAAGTAGTGAAGTCGTAAAGGATTTCCCTCATGTATATTTAGGATTTAAAATTCAGAAGGAAATATTGCCTGTAAGCTGGAGTCAATGTTTAACAAATTATAAGAAGCTTATTACAAAAATACATGGAAAGCCTAAACTAGTAGTTCTTTTAGGTATCCACTCTGGTAATAATATCCATCTTGAAAAAATTGGATGGAATTTTAATCTTGGAGATGATATTGAAAAGAAATTTAAATTTGGACCTATTAAAATATTTTCTTCCATTTGGATTAGTACTATCATAAATGTAAAAAGACTCTACTCTCAGCTTGGAGACTGCACGGGAATTTCTATATCGTTTTTTCCTGGGTTATATTTATGTAATTATCTCTATTATTGGGCGTTATATTTAGCAAAAAAAGAATATCCTATAATTTTTATTCACATTCCAGATAAAGGTATTAAATCTGAAATTATTGAAAAATTAAAGAAAGTATTACACAAAATAATAGAGCTTCATTTAAATGTTTAAAGGTAATTTTTGTCCTTTTTCATTAATTATATCTCTAAATATATCAGGTTGGAGCCGTAATTCATCGTAAAGCCATGAAAGGTTTTTCATTTTAGAGTTATATATTTCTACCTCTTCTTCAAATAACTCCATCTTTAGGTTCATAAAACTGTTATTTTACTATAATCCAAGAGAAGCAAATGTCCATATTTATCTATGTAATATCTAAATAATATTCAAAATTAGCTTAAGTATATGATATCTTATTGATTTACAAAAAAAACATTCAAAGTAAGAAATTTTTTAAAGTCTCATATATTTTTTTTGAATCTTGTCAAGATCATACATAATGTCTTCTATTGGCCCACCATCTATTACTTTTTGCATCTTATTGACTAACTCTTGAGGGAACATATCAAACTCAGTTATCGATTCTCTGTAATCTTTGAATTCGCTTGATACTTCATATATATCAGAACTTCTTTTTCTGTCAAATTCAAGTGTGACAATCTGTATGTATGATTTAATTAGATCATTAAAAAATTCCTTCTCTAACTGCTCAGCGGTATAATTAATGTCATATATCATATGATCATATTTTTTATTGACATTTTGGAGCTCCTCCTCTCTCTTAACATTTATCTCATCAATTTTAGGTTGCAGTTCTTTCTGTTTTATCTCCAATTCATTAAGTCTAGACTTCAATTGATCTTTCATAATTCTTTTTAATAAAGGACATTATTTAAAGAATTTTTTTATCTAATCATAATAAACCATTTTCTAATAATATTGATTTAGTGTATAAAATTCAAAAAAAAGGATAAAAATTGAATTCTTTATGCTATTTTCATTTCATCAAAAGTAGGTACACTAATCGGAGAGAGATTAAGTTTCTTTATAGTAGGCTGAATGCGATTTAAAAGGTTAAAATTATACTTCTCATAAAGAAATAATGCGAGTGACATAATTCCTGTAGTTAAAAATGGTAATATGATCAAGATTATCGGTGTTAAAAGCGCTGGATCTAAAACTCCTAACTCTCCAAATGAACGACCAATATAAATAATTAAAACTATAATCGTTGAAATCCCTGCATACCCTTGGAGAACATTTAAAAATGGTGCATGAACACCTTCTAAAACAGGAGTTCTTTGCTGTCCTGTATAGTTTCGATAAATGACAATTCCTGCGTCTTCTAGAAACCAAATTGGTAGAAAAATAAGTAAAACAAAAGGTATAATAAAAAAGGTTGCTAGAAACAATGCTTCCGCTTCATTTAATGCAGATCCTACCACGAGATTTTCTCTAAATAAATAACCTAATCCTGCTTGAATAATTATTCCCGCAGCGGAAAGTGAGAATAACGTTACAATCAAAGCTCTACGAAATAAAAAAAGAGGTTTTCTTCGGGGGCCTAAATCAATAATTCCATATTGAAATCGCTTTCTGGACAAATAAATTAGTTTATGCAGTTTTATTAATATCATAGTCGTATATGGTGCTATTAAATAAAATATACCAAAGGAGATTAAAGGAAATAAGTACAAAAGGATTGCATCAGTCAATAGTTTTCCTGGGAGAAATTTTATGAAAAATTCGAGGTATTCTGGTGGAATTAAAGAAATAGTACCTAAACTCATTTGTATCCACCCTAATATAAAAATTGCGACGAAAAGAGCTAAAGAAAGAATAAATCCAATAAATATTGTAAGATATCTCTCATATTTTCTAATCGTTTCTTTAAATTTCAAATTTAAGTCACCTTAAATTTTAATATAAACATTTTATAATGGAATTAATTTATAAAATTAATGAATTCACAAATATGAGAAAGTATGCCACAGAAAATTGATTTACCTCATCCAGAAGATGGGCTAAAATTTATCGATGTACATTGTCACTTACCGTTTAACCGTCCTAAAAACGATAAATTACCATCTGATAAAGAACAATATTTAAATTATTTTAGAATGGGCGGACAATTTTTAATAACCAGTACAATTGATATGCCCACCTTGAGTTTAACTATAAATTTTTTGAAGGATTTTAGCAAAAATTTTGGATTTACATGCGGATGGGCCCCACAGACAGTTACGTATACTCCGAGAGATAAATATAATGAAGAGTGGGAAGATTGGAAAGATTTCGTTATAAATAACTCTGAAAAATATCTTGGAATTGGTGAAATTGGGTTAGATTTTCACCATGCTAAGACATTGGATAAAAGAAATAAACAAGTTGAAGTCTTTAAGCAAATTTTTGAATTAACAAGAGATCTTAACAAACCTTATGTGTTGCATGTGAGAAACGCGGCACAACATGAATTTGATAGGCAAAATCCAAAACATAGATTCAATAAGAAAGATGGGGCAAATAAAGAGATTCTATCAATATTAAAAGAATTTAAAATAGAGCCAAAAAGAGTTCTATGGCATTGTTTCTCTGGACCAGATGAATACGGGAGAACCTTACCAAATCAAGGATATATCCTCTCAGTTCCTAGCTCTGCATATGGTTTTGATAGATGGCGTAAAGTCACTAGACTCTCACCTTTAGAATCACTAGTTACTGAAACAGATTCTTATTATCAACATCCCTTTAAACGAGGACCTATTAATGTTCCCTCAAATGTAAGGTACTCTATTGTCGCTATTGCTCATTCTCATAATGTTCCTCAAAAAGTGGTTAGTCAAAAAACAGTTGAAAATGCCATAAATTTTTTTAATCTTGAAATTAGGGATTAAATTTTTAGAAGTAGATTCATACTCAACTTTTTTTATATCATAAAAATTAGTCTAAAAATTATTTAAATACTCTTGAAAACAGTTTTTAATTATAATAAAATCTTAGAATAAGTGGTTTATTTGAAAAGAAAAAATACAATTGTTTTAATTATTGTTGCTCTATGTGTTGTAGCTGTAGGCACTACATTTGGTGTTCTAGTTTTTACAACATGGGGCGAAATTGATTATGAAAATACTTATACTTATGAACCTAGTTCTCCTGCATCTATAGAACGAATTAATATAAATTCCGATATTGGTAATGTCCGTATCAGATATAATGAAACCCCTACAAATTATTATGCGAAACTTGACCTAGATATTCATATTGAGGGAATTTTGGTGGAAGGATCATCATTTTCAGATTTTTTCAATCCCATAGTATGGGATAATGAAAGCACACCAATAACTACTTTCACACTTGATGCAAAGGCTACTACTTGGTTTATCTTTGGAGTATTTCGACAAATAGAAATTAATCTAACCCTTAGGACTGACGTAGTTTATGATCTAAATATCTTAACAAGTACGGGTGGAATAAATGTAATTTTCCCCGAGGATACCACACTTAATAATACAATTCTTAGTACATCTACTGGAAACATATTTTTAAATGCATCAAAAAACATAACATTTCAAGGTAATGTAGGATTAACAACAAGTACTGGATTTCTCAAATTGTATGCCAAACAATGCAATTTCACTCATGATTTTAAATCATTTTCATCAACTGGAAATATTCATTTAAATTTATCAAGATGTTCAATTGGAGGACATGTAACAGGAACCAGTTCCACAGGCAATATAGTCTTTAACAGTTATAATATGAAATATGTAAATGGTTATAATTGGAGATTTGAAAGCTCAACCGGAGGTATAGGAATTACTATTTTGCAATATGAAGAAATGGGTGCCAATATTACAGGTTCAATCCAAACGTCTACAGGAAATATTAATATTTATTATAAAGATAGTCTGGCAACCATAGGTGCTGATTTTACTTGTTCATCTTCTACGGGATCAAAGAGTTATATTCCAATTGATACTGGAGGATTTACCGAGAGCGGTGCTAATCCAAAAATAATAACTTCAGATGATTACGGCAGCGCAACTAATAAATATACACTTACTGCAACTAGTTCTACTGGGAGCGTAACTGTTCGAGGAGAGAGTTTATAAATTTTATTTCTAATTCTTTTTTTATTTTGATTTTTTTCTATTTTGAAGCCAATTTTTAATTTCTTGATAATTATTATTGCCAATAGCCATTTAGTGGAAAGAAAAATTAAATGGTTTTTTGTTAATTCATGCTATAAATAAAACCTTTTAACATATTCAAAATTTATATTAATAACTTTTTCAAACAAGAATTAAGTAAAAAGGGAGGTAATAGAAATGGATGCAGATTTATTAAAAAAGTTAGTAGAATTGAGGGATGGAGTAGGAGAGAGAAAACCCTCTGATGCTTTAATATTAGCAGAAGCTTTAAAGCAACTTGCAGTAGAGAATGAAGAATTAAAAGAAGAAGTAGAAGATATTGAGGAATTTACAGTTCAATTTGAATATACAGATGCAGATTACAAATATTGGGTTAAAGTTGGGGAAGGGTCAGTAGATTATGGTGAGGGTGAAGCAGAAGATCCAGCCGCTACTATGAAAGCAGCGGGAGTTACTTGGGCAGGTTTAGGATCGGGAGAATTGGAAGCTACAAGTGCTTACATGAGTGGAGAATTGCAAATTGAGGGTGATCTTCAAGCTGCGATCACTTATGGGGAAATAAATGGTATGATGCGAGACATTTTAGAAGATCTATCTGGATAATAATAAATTAATTTCAAATTTCTTTAAATTTTTTCTAATTATAGAATTAATTCTAAAAAAGTTCTTGTTCCTATTCGGTATTTTTCCTTTGGGATATGGTCTTTAACTTTCACTAATTTTATAGCATTATTTGGACAGTTTGCGGCACAAACACCACATCCTATACAGAAATCTTCTTTTATGTACATCTTTTCATCAGATTTATCAGCTTCATTTCCCCATTTATGATAGATTGCTCCCATTTGACATTTATTTAGACAAATATCACATTTAGTACATAATTCATTATTAATTATTGGTATGAAATTAGAGGATAATACTGCGTTCTCTCTATGATTAATTGATGAAATTAATGTACCACAGTGGCAGCTGCAGCAATTACATACAAATAATGATGATTCTACGCTGGAGTCCATAATACAATTATGAACAAGTCCAGCTTTTTCAGTCTTTTTAAGGAATTCAATAGCTTGTTCCTTAGAAAGACTTGGTCTTCCTCTCTTTATATTTCTTTCCGCAACAGCTCCTGCTAGAAAACAACCTAATTCTGGAGATGCAACTGAGCAAGGTTCTCCAGTATATTCACCAATTATACGACATTGACAATCTATGACAGAAAATTTATCGTATTTATCAACTAAACTTCTTATTAACTCATAAGAAAGAACTTTTGATTCAACATCAAATGACTCGCCCACATCAATTAGCTTTTCTTCTGCTTCAACTGGAAGTAAGGGACGAAAAAGTTTAAAATTGGTTTCATTCAAAAATTGAGGCACGAAATTCTTAAAAAGAAAACGATAAATCTCAGCAGCTTTTTTTAAATTTTCTTCAGTATCATTTAATCGAATAAAATATTTTTCAAATATTCCTGGTAATAATGGTAGTAAACAATATCTTGACCCTCGCTTTCCAATAGTGCCCTTCTCTCTGGTTTTTTCAAGAATCTCTTTAATTCTTTCTTTTGGAATGCCAGTTTTCTCTTCTAACTCTCTAATTGTAATATCTTTTTCTGTTCCTTCAAAATGAGAGAGAATTTTTATTTCTTCTTCATTCCAAAATATCTTTAAAAGTTCAATTACTTTTTTGTGTTTGGGGGCATATAATGGACCTAAAACTAGTTTTTGCCTTACAAGTTCGTAATAATCAGTTTCAGTCATAAAAAAAAATAAAATAAATAAAATTAAATAGTTTATGCTTATATTAAGGGAAGAATCCTCTTAGTTCAATCGCTTTGGCAATTCTTTCCACAGCTATAATGTATGCTGCTGTACGGAGGAGTATATTCCTTTCTTTTGATAAATTGTATACCTCTTCGAAAGCTTTCAACATTATCTTTTTTAATTCTTTGTTTATCCTCTCTAATTCCCAAAAATAAGCGCGTATATCTTGTACATATTCAAAATATGAGACACAAACACCACCACCATTTGCAAGAATATCTGGGAGTACGTGAATTCCTTTATCAAACAAAATCTTATCCGCTTCAGGGGTTACTGGTCCATTAGCTCCTTCTAGGACTATTTTGCTCTTAATTTTATCCGCATTGTTTTTTGTTATTTGGTTTTCAAGAGCGGCAGGTATTAAAACGTCACATTCAAGAGTTAAAAGATCATTATTTGAAATCATTTTATAATCTTTATTCTGATAATCCTTTAAGTAATTACCTTGTTTAGTCCAATCTAATAATTTAGGTATGTCTAATCCACCTGGAGAATAAATTCCTCCTGAAATATCTGAAACTGCCATAATTTTGCATCCTTCATTATAAAGCAAATCAGCAATGGTCCCACCTACATTTCCAAAACCTTGAACTACAATACTCTGTGATTTGAAATCAAAATTTAATTTTTTACACATTGCTTCAAGTACATAATATAATCCCATCCCTGTTGCTGGTTCTCTACCTACTGAACCTCCAATTTCAATAGGTTTTCCAGTTACTACACCAGGAACTGATCGTCCTTTATTCATACTATACGTATCCATTATCCAAGCCATAATTTGAGCATTTGTATTCACATCGGGAGCAGGAATATCGATATCAGGACCTATCATGTTTAATATTTCAGAAGCATATCTTCTAGTAAGGCGTTCTAATTCTCTTTTTGATAACTTACGGGGATCTACACAGACTCCTCCTTTAGCTCCCCCTAAAGGTAAATTTAAAAGACTACATTTCCACGTCATCCACGTAGCTAGTGCTTTAACTTCATCTAAATTAACTTCTGGAGAAAATCTTATACCGCCTTTTCCAGGACCTCTCACCGTACTATGTTGAACGCGATAACCTTCAAATATCTGAAGAGAACCATCGTCCATCTGTATGGGAATCGTTACAATTAACGCTCTTTCAACTCTTTTGAGATATTCTCTAACGTTTGGATTTAACCCCATCTCTTCAGCAACAATATCAATCTGCTTTTTTGCAACTTCAAATGCAGTTAATGCCAAAAATTACACCTAGTTAGATAATTTCATTTTAAAAAGTATAATTAATGATATGTGAAGAAAATATGATTTTTATACATTATTTTTTAATGAATGAAAAAAAAACCTAATTTATATTACAAGTTTATAAGACAATACTGAACAAACTGCATTGGGTCGTTAGCACACCCTCCAGAATCCAAACCACCCAATTGATCTATTATTTTTTGAGGGATTACATTATCCGCAAGCCATAAATCTTTTAAATTCATTAAGGATTCTAATCCTTTTATGTGAATAATGCGATTTTGACTTAAATCAAGTGTTTCTAATTTAGTTAGAGGTTCAAGACCTTTTATTTCTCCTATGTTGTTTTCTGAGAGGAAAAGATTTTCTAAATTGGTCAAGTTATATAATCCTTTAATTTGAGATATCAGGTTTTGTTTTAAATTTAGGATTCTTAACGCTTTACAATTATCTAGCCTTTGAATTTCTGAGATTTGATTGGTATTTAGCCAAAGGGTCTCTAAATTCTCTAAGTTATCTAAGCCTTTAATTTCTTGAATCTGATTATTATTTATATAAAGACTCTTTAATTTTGTTAATTTTTCTAACCCATCAATACTTTTAATTTGATTTCCTCCAAGATTTAATACTTCCAAATTCTCTAAATTATCAAGATTTTTTATTTGCTCTAATTGATTCCCCATAATCCAGAGTACTTCTAAATTTGATAACCCTTCAAGACCGTTTATTTCTGAAATAGTATTCCAAGAAAGATCTAACCTTTTTAGCGATTTTAAACCACTTAATCCTTTTATTTCCGTTATCTGATTACCTCTCAAGTATAATTCTTCTAAGGAATTAAGATTCTCTAAACCTTTAATATCTGATATTTGATTACTTACTAAATGTAAAATCTTGAGGTTTCTTAAACTTTCTAAACCTTTAATTTGCTTTATTAGATTACTCCCTAAGTTTAATATTTCCAACTCATTTAATTCTTCAAGACCGTTAATATGCACAATTTGATTTGAACTAAGTTCTAAATTCTTTAAATCTTTTATTTTTGATAATCCGATTATCTCTTCCATATCTTTTATTTCTAAAAGCCCTAAATCAAGAAATCCGCTTTTAATTTCGAATTTTGTTCCTGCTACTTCTACAGATTTCATAACTTATACACAGAATTATTTTGTGAGAGGTTTCAATTTTTATTAAATAGGTATACATAATTATGTAAATCTTATTATTTATTCATTTTTTTTCTTAAAACTTGTTAAATGGAAATAATACTAAATCTGTGTGTAGATTTAAAATTCTAAAAATCCACTTTTAAATTATAACTTAAATATTTTAAACCCTATTCGCCATTTACCAATTGATGAAGAATGATTGTCTGTTTAAATTGTAACAATCAAATGAGCGGAAATAATGACGGATATTATTTCTGTTCAACATGTGGAAAGATAACATATTTTATGATTTTACGCTTTAAGTGATAAAAAATTTCAGAAAACTAGGATGGATCCTAATTTGAATGAATCCTTCAAATAAACTTTAGTTGAAGGATGACAACTCGCAATAGTTCAAGGATTCATCAATTTATTTTTAATTTTTGATTTAATCGAATCTTTTTGTAAAATTATTTTAAAATTAAAATTAAAAGGGACATTACTTTATTCTTCTCTATGAAGAAACCATTATATATGGATGATTCTTACCTTAGAAGTTGGAAAACAAAAGCTATTAGTGTAAAAGACAATAAATATATAGTTCTTGAGGATACTGCTTTTTATCCTAAAGGTGGTGGACAACCTTGGGACGAGGGGTTCATAATTAAAGATGGTCAAAAATTTAGGGTAGTGTATGTTGGTAAATTCTCAGGTAATATTAGCCATGAAGTAGATAAAACAGGGTTAAAAGAAGGCGATGAAGTGTCTTGTGAACTTGATTGGGATCGAAGATATACCTTTATGAGATACCATACAGCTTCTCATTTAATAAGTAATATTCTCTATAATAGAGTAAATGCTAAAATTACTGGAAATCAGATTGAATTAGACAAGACGAGAATGGATTTTTCTATGAAAGATTATTCTCCCGAAAAATTACGAGCTTTTGTTGAGGAAGCAAATTCCATAATAGATCAAGATTTACCTATAACAATCAATTATATGACTCGAGAGGAAGTTTCAGGGAGACCTGAATTAGCAAGATTAGCTGTTGGGCTACCGAAAGATATTAAAGAATTTCGCATTGTGAGAATAGGTGATATCGATGTACAAGTTGATGGTGGAACTCATGTAAATAATCTTAAGGAAATTGGAAAGATTGAAATAACAAAGACAGTTAATAAAGGAAAAGACAACAGAAGAATGTATTTTGTTTTGAAAAAATAATATTTCTGGTTATATCTTTTCTTAGTCTATAGTTTGACCCCCTAAGTGAATAACTTTTTTTGAACATATTGACATAAAAGTTAAATATAATGTTATCTCATTTTTAGTTTGATCATTTTACATCAATGATATAATCGAAGGGCGATCGAGATTCACGATCTAATTATCAAATTTTAATAATATTCCGTCATTGATGGAAACAATTGATCTTTTTAGAAAAATTTCAAAAAAAAGAATGAGGTATTAAAATGAAAAAATCTTCAAAATTGATACTTTTAACTACTTTAGGAATCTTAATTTTTAGTTTCTTTCCGATAGCTTGCGCAGAACCAGGCAAATGGCCCGCATACTTATATAAAAAACCTGGTTATTTTGGGTTTAGCGGCGGTTATCA
>JBHLLI010000081.1:0-18527 GCA_048885765.1 Candidatus Hermodarchaeota archaeon | reverse complement strand
TAAAGTTCATTTCTTTTTCACTCATTTTTTAAACCTCTTTCTTTTAATTCTTTTTCAATATTATGTCCACATACATCGCAAAAACGAAGATCTATATTATTAAGTTCGATTTTGTTAGCACACATAGGACAAAACAAATATTTTTCTGACTTTAAATCAACTTTTACATCAAAGAGTGGCGCAATAGCTTCAGTTAATTTACTGTAAAACCCTGCAAGATGATTAAATATCTTTTTTCCATATTCTGTAACATTATAAAATTTCCTCTTTCTTCCTGATTCTTCTCTCTTAGATGCTATAATATTGTCACCTTCTAACTTCCTCAAGATAGGGTAAAGTGTACCTTCTTCAATTACTAACATCTTATTTGTTTCTTCTTCTAAATCTTTTAAAATTTGATATCCATGTGTCCCTTCATTGCCTGCTCGAATTAGAATAGATAATATGCAGAGAGAGCTAATACCTCTATTAATTTCAGTTTCTTGTTTCTCAACATAATCTCTAAATTCTTTTGAAGCCATTAATGCACTTGAATCTAATTCTCTAATGCGTTTTATCATTTATCTTTCACTCCTTATTATAGTTAGATATAATTAATATCTATTTTATCTTGTTTATGTAAAGATATTTCAGGCTGGGGGAATACTTTCTCCTCCTCTGAACTTAAATCTGTTTTTTTTCTTTTCCATTCGAGTATTCTCAATGTGAATATAGCAATAAGAAAAGGCAAAAAAATATAGAGATTATTCGATTGATAAACAAAGACACTTACTACAATCAGAGAGCTATGAGCAAACATAGCACTTAGCAAATTTTTGTTTGATAAGTTATAGAGAGAATCAATGATAAGAGAATGACTCAACATTAGTAAATACGAATAAAAAGAAACATCTAAGCCATTCGCAATATTAATAGGTTGATGCCATACCCACCAATAAGTTCCCAATAATAAACTACCTATCTCTCTACCAAATCTTCTTTGTAATTCACTTAACGCGTATCCTCTCCAACATGGTTCTTCAAAAAATGGGCTTGAAAGTAAACCAGTAAAAAGAAGTAATGGAATTAGTCCTATTAATCCATATCCATATAATTCTACGGCCTCAAGATTCAAAATATTAAGTACGATTTCATTATTGACAAAAAACTTAATTATATTACCTATTATTGTTAAAATAGGTAGTGTTACTGCTGCTGGAATCAGCCAAATCGTTCTTTCTCCTTTCAATCTTATACTGTTAAATATCTCTTTTACCCCTAAGGATCTCTTTGATAATTTATTAAGTATAAATAGTGAAATTAATGGACCTAATGCTCCAATCGACTGTCCTATGATGATTGGAATTTCAAATTCTATGATATTTAATCGATTCAATGCCATCGGTATCCAAATTAACCAACTGATAATAAGTGCCATTAGAAAGAATTTTAATATCATATATCCATCATAATTGTTTTTCAATTGATCTGCCTTCATATCTTTATTTTATAAAAACTTTTATAATATAGTATTTTATGAATACTATATTAAAAACAGTATATAAACTTTACTATTGATCGTAATGTTGGATATTTTAAAATTTAAATTCTCACCAATTTTTACTTATTAAAACCTCAAATTTTACTAAAAGCATAAATTAAAAATGACACAAAAAAGGATCCCAGTTATAGTAGGAGCAGCTCAAATTACTCAAAATAAGGAAAAAAAAGTTCCACTTGATCCTCTTAATTTAATAGCAAAGGCAAGTTTGAATGCTATTGAAATGTCCGGTGTAGACAGTTTGAAAAATCAAATTGATACTATATTCATGTCAACTATCTCTAGCTGGATATATGATGATCCTCCAGGATTCCTTTCTAGACTTCTTAATATAAAAATATCACAAAAATATATCGCTCCAATAAGCGGAAATATACCTCAATTACTTGTCAATAAAGCTAGTAAAGCAATCTTTAAAGGTGAGAGCGATGTAGTCCTCTTAGCAGGGGGTGAAGCATCTTATTCGACCTACCGCTCTAAAAAAAATGAAATAAAGTTAAATTGGCCAAAACCTCCTCCAAAAGCAGTAAATGAAGCTCGTAAAGCAATTATTTTTTATTTAAGTAATTTTGAAAACCAATATAAATTAATTAATCCAACTTATATATATGCATTAATTGAAACAGCTTTAAGAGCTTCATTAGGTAGAAGTCCAAATGAACACTCGGATCATATCGGAAAACTTTATGAAAGATTTTCAAAAATAGCGTCAGAAAATCCATATGCATGGGAGAAAAACCAATATAATGCAGAAGATATAACTACTCCTAGCATAGATAATCGAATCATTTGTCATCCATATACTAAACGTATGGTTGCTAATCTTTATGTAGATCAAGCAGCTTCAATAATTATTACCTCTGAAAAACTTGCGAGGGAGTTAGGCATAGATCCTAAATTTTGGGTTTATCCAATGGGAGGAGTGGATCTTAAGAATATTTTTTATTTATCACAACGTCCTAAATTGTATGATTCTCCAGCAATTAGAGAGGCGTCGCGCCTTGCATTAGATCAAGCAGGTCTTAAACTTAATGATATTGATGCTTTTGATCTCTATAGTTGTTTTCCTTGTATGGTTGAAATAGCTAAGCGAGAAATTGGTATTGAAGAAGATGATCCTCGCGATTTGACATTAACTGGTGGACTATCCTTTTTTGGAGGCCCATTCAGTAGTTATTCAATGCATTCAATTGTTTCAGCCGTCAATCTCATTCAAAAAAATCCGTTGATGAAGATAATGGTGTTAGCGAATGGGGGTTATAATACTGTCCAATCAATTGGAATTTATGGTAATAAACCTCCTCCTGAAGCTTGGTATGAAAATGATTATGAAGATATTCAAAACTCTATGATCGATAAACCCTTACCAGAACCTGTACTTAAAGCCTATGGAAATCTTACAATTGAAGGTTATACAATTATAAATGATAGAAAAGGTTTACCTGATTATGGCGTAGTGATTGGAAGATTAGAAAGCGGTGAACGTACTTTTGCTTCAATTATTACAGATTCAGAGACATTTTTGAAACTTGAGAAACAAGAACTCGTAGGAAAGACTTACCAAGTTGAATTTGATAATGATTTGAAGAGGAATAAGCTTTTAATCTAAACACTATATATTTTGTTTTTAATTTTGGTAAAAACTATTATAATCTATATCCTTTATTAGTCAAAAATCCGTAAATCCATTTCGCTCCTTGCCATCATCACAATTTATTATACGATAGGAGCCTTTAAATCTTTTCTTGGCGGATGTTTATCAAAATTTTTCTCTCTATACCAAGAATAAATCCCTAAAGCTATTAGATAAAAAGAAAATGCTAAATATCCTCCCCAAAAAGTTAAACTAATGGTAAACCAACCAACACTAGCAACTCGGTTAAAAATGACAGCAAACATTATACCAGTTAATGATATAGTTGAAGATATGATTCCACAAATAATATCAAAATATAATGCTGCTCTTTCGTCCTTAGCATCATCTTGAGAAGTATGTGTGCGTGGTGTCATTTTTCAGAATATAATAAAGATAAGTATTTTTACATTTGTGTCACCCTTAATATTAGAAGATAGAAAACTGTTATTTAAGTCTTATGTCTCAGCAATGTTTTTAGCCTCTGTGGTAAGGATACAATTTACATTTAAAAATTTAAAACAAATGAAAATAACCAAATTGACTTAATTTTTTACTTTTTTTTTAAAATTAATAATAGGGTGTAATTAGAAATATTTTTGTCCTATTCTATTACCACCCAGTTTATCTAATAAATTTTCTGATTTGGGATTTTCATTTAGGTTAATTTATTTTAACAAAATAAGATATTTTAGATCGGGTATTTCTAAGTTATTAATTAAAAGATTGATTCTATTTCCTGTTGTCTACTAGATCAAGATGATAATATCATATTCTCTAGAAACAAAGACTTATAATATATATCCTTAAATTTAAATAATCAATTATTCGAAAACTAAAGAAATAAAAAGACATAATTTATAAAATTAGTATAGGAGACGGGTATATTATATTTTGAATTTAGTTTCCGGGTAAGAATAAATTTAATATTAGTGAATTGTTAATAAAATAATAATAAGGAAAATATAAAATGGGCCAAAAAAGTTCGTATATGGAAGTAATGAATCCAATTTTTCTGAAATTGAAACAGAACGGAAAAAGCATTTATGATACCTTAACAAAGCCGAAAGTTGTTAAAATTTCAATTTATATAAGTCTGCTAACTTTTTTACCAGGATTAATAATAGGAATAATAGTAGCAATAAATTTTGGTACTATGGGTTATAATCTTTGGTTCAATTGGATAAGTGATTTGGGTTCTCTCCTATATACTCCAGCTCCTTTCATTTTAGATTTGACTTGTATATTAAGTGCTATATTTATTGTTCCCTTAATCTTGAATTTAAGTCGTTTGTATAGCTCACATCAGAATCATAAATTAGATAACTCAAAAAAAGAACATTTTATCATCTTATTTCGAAGAATCTTTGGATATATTGGTGTTGCCTCTCTCTTAATCGGAGTTATTGGTATGTTTTTTGTTGGAGTCTTTAGTTTAGATAGGTCTCCTTTTGATTTACATTTTTATTTCTCTACCTCTGCTTTTGGTGGATTTGCAGTCGGGGCATTTTTTACTGGACTAGCAATTGTATTGAGGAAAAGAATATTTCCTAAAACTGTGGGTTATTTCATGATATTTGGGCCCTCAACAGCTTCAATAATATTTTTACTTTGTCCTGCGCCATTAACAAGGCAGTTTCTTGAATGGATTCTCATGTTTAGCTCACTAGCATGGTATTATGTTGTTGTATTCATTACATTACAAAAATTGAATACACTCCTTTTCTTTAATCCCGATTTTAAATGGTAAAATTATCGACAATCTTTAATTTCCCCATTTTGTATTAAAAGGTATTACTTCTTTTTTTTTATATAATCTAATATATGCATTTTAAAACTGGACTCCATTAGTTTTAATTAAATATAAAAATTATTTCAAATCGTAATTATTGAAAAAATATAAAACAAATTAATTAGATAAATGATTGAAAATGAGTTATTCTGAAAATGAAGTTATTAATAACTATCTCACACAGGTATATAAAAAACTTCCTGAATGGCTTAAACTGAAAAAGGAAGAAGTTGAGAAAATTTTAAATGATTTAGAGAGTCAAATTTTAATTGAAGCATCAAATATCAGTGGAGGACAAGAACCTTCTGATGTAGAAATACAACAAGCTTTAATGCAAATGAGTACTCCTGAAAGTATTGCTAAGATATACAAGCTTCGAGGTACACCAAGACTATATATAACTGAGGAACTTCTCGATTTTTATATAAGAACCATGCTTTTCTTCTTTATAATTGTTATTGGAATAAACATTATTGTTTCAATTTTTAAGTTTATATTTATACCCGCAAACTGGTTATTAACTCTTGGAGAAATGTTCTCAGGAATGTGGATTGGGTGTTTAATAACAGCCATTTTGATCACAATTCTTTTTGTATATTTTTCTATGGAAGGTTTTTTACCAGAAGATTTCGGGGTCATTCCTTCTCGATTAGCTATAATATTCCCCTTTCATATAGCAGAAATGGGAATTCAAGAAACTAGAGAATATACCAAAGCAAAATTAGAAGAAGCAAGCCAAAGAGCAAGAGAATCAATCGCAGAAGCGCGGTTACGTGTGAAAGATAAAATTGCAGAAATAAAAGGAATCACAAAAGAAAAATTAGAGGCAGCAGAATTAAAAAGAGAGCAAAAGTTATTAGAAGCTGAAATAAAAAGACAAGAAAAGTTAGAAAGAGCTAAACAACTTAGAGAAGAAAGGAAAGAAGAAGCAAAAATAAAAAGAGAGATGAAAAAAAAGCAACCAGTTTCCGTTGGTGAATTGATATTTGGTGCAATTGGGGGACTTGTGTTCGGGTTATTTATAATTATCCAACCTTTTGCAGGAATTCCAGGGTTATTTGTTCCTGAATTCCTTGATTGGTTAAGATTATTCGGACTGATAATAGTTATTAGTGGTCTTATTTACTTAATTCGATTAGCAATTGGAGTTAGAAATCATACCGGACAACAAGTAATGTTAGTGATCGAAGGGCTTTATTCATTAGTTGGGATTCCCCTCATGTTAATTCTTTTGAATAATCCTGGGATGTTTCCGATTTCTCTTTTTACAGGAGGAGTAATCTCGGTAATCCCCAATGATCCTAGTAATTTAGCTTACACTATTTATTTCTGGGTGATAATTGGAATAATAATTGCTATTTTAGGCTCTATGATAGGGAATTTTTACAAAGTGAGTAAGATCCAAAAAGTAAAAAAAGACTTTTATTAATTATTTTGAAAAATAAACAAAATCTTTTTTTTTTTTCTTGTTTTAGAAGAATTGTATTCTATTATATTTACGTATATCTTTGAATAAACATGGGATTATCTAA
Organism: Candidatus Hermodarchaeota archaeon; assembly: GCA_048885765.1. GTDB lineage: Archaea > Asgardarchaeota > Lokiarchaeia > Sigyniarchaeales > SOKP01 > Loki-b32. Next base: position 12,030 of record JBHLLI010000081.1, on the reverse strand, counting down.
GGATCTAAATATTAAACTAGAATCTCTTATAGCTTTTTTAAAGGAGAAAAAGATCATTGTAGCTTTCTCTGGGGGTGTAGATAGTTCGCTCTTAGCTTACCTTTCAAAAGAATATGCTAACAAAACACTTCTCATAACCGAACAATCAATCCTGTATCCTGAAGAAGAAATCCAGGAAGCTTCTCAATTCGCTCAAAAGTATGAAATAAATCATATGATTATTGAACGAAATCCCTTAGAGGATAAAGAATTTCAATGTAATCCTTCTAACAGATGTTATATCTGTAAAACGGGATTGTATAATGACATTCTTGAAATAAAAAATACTAAACAATTTGATCTTATTTTAGATGGCTCAAACATGGATGATCTTTCGGATTATAGACCAGGAATGCAAGCTTTAAAAGAATTAAATATTTCTACTCCTTACATTGATTTTAAAATAAATAAAAAGGAAATCAGAGAAATTAGTAAATATTATAATTTGGACGTTCAATCTAAACCTTCCATGGCATGTTTCTCATCTCGTATTCCTTATGGTCAAACAATCAACCAAGAGAAATTAATTATGATTAGAGAGGGAGAAAAATTTTTAAAAGAGAAATTTAACTTAAAACAATTGAGAGTAAGATTACATGAACCGAGTCTTGCTCGGATTGAATTCTTATTTGATGATTTACCCAATATCTTAACAAATAACAATCTACATATAATTAAAAAAAAATTTAAAGAGCTTGGTTTCACATACGTAACAATAGATATTGAAGGTTTTAGATCAGGCTCAATGAATGAAATTTTAGATTTCAATTTGAATTAACTAATTCTGCTTTTTAATATATTCAATTATTAGTTTTCTTTTCTTTAAAGCTTTTGAAGCTGCTTCCTCAATATTTTTCTCCATCATATTGATTGAGTCAGGTGTTTCCTCTCCTACCTCTTGCTTTATCTTAGTATAAGCAGATTCTCGGAATTTTGGAAGAATATCTTTTTTTTCTTGTCCTTTATATGTCATACAAACTTGGTTTGAATTATCCACATAGCCAATTTCATTGCATTTAATATCATTTTTAGTAAGATCAGTAAGGATTTTTTGTGAAGCAGATTCAGAACAATATATCAATAGGGAATCAAGAGAAACTCCTAAATAATCTGCTCCTACATTTTCCAACATTTTTAAAACGATAGGATTAACAAGATTTCTTACTTTTTCCACATAGATATTAACTCCGCAATTCGCTTCATAATTAATCTCATATAAATCTCCCCTCAAACCCCCATTTGTGACATCACACATTGCTCTAATTTCACTAGTATAACTAGAATTTAGAATGATCTCACAAGCTTTGAGGAATTTAATATTCATAGTTTCTTTTACGACTTCATGATTTCCAGAGTATATTGCAGTTGTTGTGATTGTTCCTCCACCAGCACCTTCTGTCATCAGTATTCTATCTCCTTCCTTTATATTTCTTCGAGCAAAAAGTTTCCCCTTAGCAAGACCAATTGCAGCAATTCCTCCTACAAGTCTATTCCCAATAACCATATCCCCTCCAATTCTTAAAGTTGATCCTGCTGTGATAGGAACGTTAGTAAGTTCCGCAACTGTAGATACTCCTGACATAAAATCAAAAAGTTTTCCCACATCCGCATCGTCTCCTAAGTGAATGTCAACCATAATAGAAATAGGTTTAGCACCTTTAACATATAAATCTCTTAATGCTGCTCTTGTAACATGAAATCCGCATATAAAAGGAAAGTCACTCAGCCTCGAATGTATTCCTTCCATTTTAGATACTATTATTAAGTCATTATGACCAAATCTCTTTCTATCATAATCAGATAAACTAGATAACCTTATTGCACCAGCATCATCTAATGAGGATGGTGCTAAAAATGGCTTTTTATCTGTTTCTGATAATTCAGCAATTAATTTATGAACAAAAAAATCACCAGCACCGCGACATCCTACTCCCTGTTTGCCGATAGTGACATTTGCTTTATTTATATCTAATAAATCTTTTATGAATGAGTCTTTTAATGAACCTATATCACTTTTCCGGCATTCCTCTAAAACTGCCTTTGCATATTTGATTGCTAAAGAATTTTCAATATCTTTAAAATTATGGTATTCTTGTACTATTCTTTGAATAATATCTTGTTCAGAATAACCCTTTTTTATCAAATTCCTTGTCAAACCTTCTAAATCGCTCAATTTGCTCAAACCTCTCTAAATTATAAAATTCTATAATTAAAAGTAAATAAATATCTAATCTACAGTTAAAGTTTTTGATAGATTTCTTGGATAATCAGGATCAATTCCCCGTTCAATTGACATATAAAGAGCAAGTAGCTGTAGTGGAATTACAGCCAATATTGGAGAGATAAGCTGTGATGATTTTGGTATTTCAAAATAATCACCTGGTTTTACGTGTTTGTCTAATCCCTCAATATGTTCTCCTATTACAATTGGTCTTCCATCTCGACATTCAACTTCTGAAACATGAGATGTAACATAATATTTGTCCTTGGGAGCTACAATATATATTACGGGATAACCATCTTCAACAATACTCAATGGTCCATGCTTAAATTCAGAGGAATACATAGCTTCTGCTGATATGTAATTTATTTCACGTATTTTTAGAGCTCCTTCTAAAGCTACACCATGCGTTATTCCATATCCTAATAAAGACATCGCATCTGTCATTGATAATTCTTTAGCTAGTTGCTTTGCTTTGTCAGAACTATCATAAATTGTTTTTTGGACTAATTTAGAGATATTATGAATTTCCTCTTTAAGCTCTTCAAACTGTTTTTCAGGTATATTTCCCTTTTTATGTCCAACTCTAGCTGCTAAAATAAGAAATAGCAAAACTTGATTTGTATAAGTTTTTGTAGCTGCAACACTACGCTCAATACCAGCACCAATATAAGCATAAGCTTCTGACATTCTTTCTACAGTAGACCCAGGAACATTTATCATCCCTAATATGTGGAATCCTTTAGGTTTTGCAAAATTGATTGCATTTATTATATCCTTAGTTTCTCCACTTTGAGAGACATTTAAAATTACCATCTTGTCTGTAGGTTTAATATTCCTAAATTCTTCATAGAATCTTCCTCCAATCACAGGGATTGCTAGTACACCAGCTAGATTATTCAAATAATAAGAGCCAATATTACATGCATTAAAGCTAGAGCCACAGCCAACTAAATATGCAATATCTGCTTCTACCAGCTTTTCAACTAACTCATCTAATACATCACTTTCTAACCCAAAAGCTAGCTTTTCAGTTGCATCAATTTGTTCAAATATTTCTTTAGTTAAGAAATAATCATATTTTCCTTTCACTGCTTCTTCTGCAGATATGTCAGTTACACTAGGCTCTCGTATTATTTCAGAATTATCTTTAGCACTATAAATTTTATATGTATCGGCTGTTAATTCTATAATTTCCCCATCATTTAATGGAACGTATTTATTTGTTAGTGGTAAAATTGATGGAAGATCTGAAGCTATATAATTTTCACTTTCACCGAGTCCAATAACAAGTGAAGAACCCATTTTAGTAGCATATAGGGTATCAGGAGTATCTTTATGAAAGCAGATAAATGCAAATGCTCCCTCCATTTCTTTAATACCCCCCATAATTCCTTTAATCATGTCTTTTGTTTTATCATAATGCTTTTCTGCAGCATGAACACATATTTCACCATCATTTTGACTTATTATATTATGTCCTTCATTCTCAAGATTTTCCTTAGTTTGATAAAAACTAACAATATTCCCATTATGAGCACCTACCATATCTTTATCACAATCAAAATGAGGTTGCGCATTCAATTTACTTGGTCTTCCAAATGTTGACCAACGTAATTGCCCAATACCTATATTTCCTTTCATTTCATTTAACTTTAGAGTTTTTACTACACTCTCTACAGTTCCCACATCTTTTCTAAGATCAATTTCTCTATCTAGATATGTAGCTAAACCAAGACTATCATAGCCTCTGTATTGTAGTCTTCTTGCTATTATCAATAATTTATTGGCTATATTCCCCTTTTTTGCAACAATACCAAAGATCCCACACATAGTTATTACAACAATATTAAATCTGCTAATATTCTAAAAACTATGAATAAAAGTATATAATAGATTTAAATTATTTTGAAAATTCTTATTTATAGTTTAGAGTTCCTTTTGGAAAATAAAAAAATATGGCCTCGTTAAAAATAACAACCCCTTGTCGTATCCACTTTTCTTTAATAGACGAGAATGGATATACAGGAAGGGTGGATGGCGGTATAGGTTTAATGTTAGACCGACCTAATGTGGTTTTTGAAGCTTCTAACAGTGCTAAAGAATTTAAAATTGAAGCACATAAGTACTACCGAGAATCAATAGAAGTCATCAATGAAATAGCTTCAAAAGTATTTAAACAATATAATATTAGTAATAAAAACTTTCATTTCAATCTTAAAAGATACTTTCCCTCACATGTAGGTTTAGGCTCAAAAACTCAGTTATCTTTAGCTATAGCCACCGCGATTACGAAACTGAAGAATTTATCTCATTTAACTCATAGGGATTTAACAAAATTAGTAGGAAGAGGGGGTACTTCCGGAATAGGATGGAGAGGTTTTAATACTGGAGGATTTATTTTAGATGGCGGACACGATTTTGGGCAAGGAAAAGAGAAAGAAACTTTTTTACCTTCTTCTGCCTCAAGTTCAGCCAATCCAGCTTTAACTATATTTAGACATAACATTCCTGAACATTGGAGATTTGTACTTGTTATTCCTAATGTAAAAAAGGGGGCTTTTGGTGACGAAGAAATTAGTGTCTTTCAAAATTATGCACCAATTCCTAGAAACGAAGTAAATGAAGTATCACACCAAGTAATAATGAAAATATTACCTGGTGTTATAAAAGGAGATTTGCAATGCTTCGGAGAAGGATTGAGGAGAATTCAAAGCATTGGATTTAAGAAAATTGAAATAGACCTACAACATGATAAAGTTAAAGAATTAATTAAATTCTTTGACGATTATGGGTTAAAAGCGTATGGTATGTCATCTTTTGGACCAAGTGTAGTTGGTATTGTTGAATCGGATTTAGAAGCTGAAACATTACTAAGAGAAATTCAGAAAAATCAAAAAAATGTAGGAGGACATATTTATATTTGCAAACCTAATAATACGGGAGCCAAAATCGAGTTTATAGATTGAATTTTTATGTCCCTACCGAACGATAATATTTATTTTTCACCTGATCTAAGTAAAAGAGAGAGAGCATGCTTTGAGACCGGTATAAAACTCGGAGCTTTATACCATATTCTTAGCGGAATACCTATTCGAAACGATGAGACCATAATTAGAGCAATAGAAAAAGGTATTGAGTCGGCAATCTCCTGCCAACCATTTGTAAAATCTGTAAAGATATATTTTGACCGCGATAAAATTTCTGGAACTAAAGAATCTGCATACGATTATGATGAGATAAATGGCAAAATGATCCAAGCAGAACTTAATATTGAATATGAATCAATTCATGTACTAGCTAAAGTACAATGGGTAGATAAGTTAGAATACCCACTTATGTTTATTGAAAAGATTCATGAAAAATGACCTGCATATTGATTAACTAATTCAATAGCTTTTAGGGCGTTTTTATTTCTTCCAAACCTTTCAACATTTTTACTATTATCTGATATTTTTTCACAGATTTTAGAAATTAGATTTATATCTTTATTGTCATATGCAACTCTTAAACGTGTTGCTAAAATTATTGATTCTAAAGCTAAGTTTTCCGCACGGTTATATAATTTATGAGATTCCTTAAGTTTTTCAGTAAAAATAATTTTTAAATTAAAAACGGGTAAAATGAATTCCCCTAAATCATCATTTTTGGATTTTTGAAATTCTTTAGATACTTCTCCTATTAGAATGCCCCATGCTTTCTTTATAAAAGGGATATCTATTGAAAGGAATTCCAAATGTTTATAGTCATAATAATCAGATGGAAAATCATATAATCTTACAGGAGAATCCTTTTCTTTCAAGGCTGCTAATGCATATAAATAAATATCATCTACAAAATTGATAGCTATTTGGTTATTTTGTTTCAAATTTTTATATGTAGTAGTCCTATAGAAAGGGGACATCTGTATTTGATCGCCTTCTATTACTCTAATACCCATACAAGAAGCGTTGGGTTTAATTGCTGATCCTTCATCATAGATGGAATAAGAAGTAGCAATAATTTCATATAAATTATCTTTCTTCAAGCCGAAACCTTTTAGATTAAAAGTCATTGGGAAGCATTATTTATAATTCAAATTTTGTAACTTTTGGTAATGTTTCAATTTCGGGGTAAATTTTACCTACGACTAATGGAGAACTATTGTAGATCTCCTCAATTTCAATAACTCCAAACTTTATTCCTCTATATTTTTGGAACCCTGCAAAAGTTCCTTTCACTACTTGACTTGCAAATTCGAAATTCATACCAAAAACCGCAACTTTGGAATTAGTTGGAATATTGTACAAATCCTCTTTTAACACTGAAGGAGGGAATACTAATCTATTATGATCAACAGCTTGAAGTTGTATACAAGGGATTATAATCGGATAACCATCTGAAGGATTAACATATCCGATTGCGCGGATACCTATAGTTGCAGTAAATAAGTCATATCCGATAACATTCAACCGTTTTTCTTTAAGTTTGGTTTTTGCACCTCCTTTTCCTATAATATTTTTTATAATTCCTTTTACAATTCCAAATAAAGGTAAGTCTCTAATAGGAGTAGAAGCAACAATTTTATTGTAATATGCAGTATGAACTCTATAATATGTAAAATATCGAAATAGATCAGAATTGTTGAAGAACTCTAATTCATCTCCTTCCGTTGCAGTATGAGTGAAATCTGCTTTTAATTGAAGAAATTTGAAGGGCATATCTGCAGTCATATATAATACACCTTGCTTTGGGTTTTTTTTAACATTTTTTTTGCTAGTTCCCTCTGTAAAAGCACCCCATACAACGTTATCTTTATTAATTATCCGATTCATAGCAATGAAAGTAATGTGAGGCCAACCACGATCATCAATAGTCCCTAATAGCTTTAACATCATTCCAGGTTGAGTAAATTCAATTACTTTTTCTGAAGCTTCTGATGACCAGCTATAAACAAATTTTTTCTTTCCCATAATTGAACATCTTTTTCATTTTTTAAAAGTCTATTAATAATTTTTAACATGTTGATACTTTTGAATCTTCATTATTTTCTCTTTTTTCAGCATTTTCTTTTTTTGTCAAACCAGACCACCTTACATTCTTAACACCAATAGATTTTGCTATTTGTAGAAAATGTGTCATATCTTCTTCAGATAACAATGGGTAACTTTCAAGTGGCCAATCCATATTTAATCTTTCATATTTAGTTGTACATAGATTGTTAAACGCTAATAAGTCCCAACGTTCAGGAATGTTTTTCAAATCATTTACTATAAATTCACCAATTCCTTTGATATTATCATCAGTCCCTGTAAAATTTGGGATGATAGGTGTTCTAATCCACATTTTTTTGTCGTTTTTTTCAATAAGATTGGAAAACCAAACAGCATTCTCTAAAATCAAATCATTTGCAACTCCAGTAAACTCCTTATGTTTTTTATTGTCGATTTCTTTAATATCAAGTAGTAATAAATCCACAAATGGCAACAATTTCTCATAAATCTTTCTTGATGCATACCCACAAGTATCTAGCGCAGTTGAAATTCCATTTTCTTTACATTTTCTAAGAAATTCTAAAACAAATTCATGTTGTACTGTTGGTTCTCCACCAGAAACCGTAATACCCCCTTTAGATTCAAGGTAATAAATTTTATCCTTATTTACTTCATAAAATAAATCTTCCAATTCCCACCACTCTCCAAACATATGTAAAGCGGTACTAGGACACTCTTCCACGCATTTTCCACAACTATTGCATATTTTTCTGTTAATTTGTAGTCCTACTTCATTAAATGATATTGCTTGTAAATCACAAATTTCTATGCAAGATCTACAACCTATGCACTTATGTTTGATCCATTCCAATTGAGGTTCTTTTAGTATTGATTCTGGATTATGACACCACGCACATCGCAATGGACACTGCTTGAAAAATACAGTTGTTCTAATACCTGGACCATCTTCTGTCGACATCTTTTGAATTTCAAAAATAAAACCTTGAACTGAAATGGACATTAGTTAAAGTCACCAATTAAAAAAAACTTAGAAAAGATAAAAAAATTTACATTCTATGAGATTCTCGAGCAATTATTTCATCTTGAAGCTCTTTCCCTATTGCTGTAAAATAAGCATTATATCCTGTTACCCTAACCAATAAATTTGGATAATTTTCTGGGTGTTTTTGTGCATCTTTAAGTAAATCTACATCTAACATGTTAACCTGTAAACAAGTTCCACCATTTTCAATGTAGCCTTTTAAATATGATTTAAATTTCTGTTTATTCTCCGGATCTCTAAGAATACTTGGATTAAATGTTATTGTGTGACTTGCTCCATTAGGAAGATAATTTATATACTCTCCCTTAGGTGATTTTCCACCAATAGCAATACCTACTGAATTGGCCACTGCTGTAGGACCTTTTTTATCTACTCCATCACTGGGGCAAATAGCATTTGATAAAAATGTTCCTGCTTTTCTGCCATTAGGAGTTGCGACTGTAAGACCAGCATCTGCTCCAGCCCAATAATTCCAAGATAGCATACCTGGTCGGAATTGAAAATTTGTAGGTGTTTTATATTTCCAAGTTTCTTCAGACCAAACTTCCATCACTTTCCTAGCCATTTCATCAGCATCATCTTCATCATTTCCATATTTTGGGGCTTTATTCTTTAATGTGGTTTGCATAACTAAATATTCATCTCCCTCAAAATTACGGATAAGAGCATCCTTTATCTGAGAAATATTATATTTTTTATCTTCATATACTAATTTTTTAATAGCTAATAAAGAATCTACTGTAGTTGCAAATCCAACCCCTTCAATTGTAATAAAACGTAATTCTGGTCCTCCATTTCTCACATCCAAACCCTTTTCGATGCATCCTCGAACCAAAGTTGATAAATATGGAGTTGGGATATAATGTGCGCGAATTATTTCAGACATATTATACACATCTACTGTATATTTAATGATATGTTTAATTTGCTCTTTCCATGCATTCCAAAATTCGTCCCAAGTTTTGAAATTTTCCGGATCTCCTGATTTTGGTCCTATTTGTTCTCCTTTCTTTGTCCAAGGCTTTTTAAAGTTCCCTGGCATGTTTTTTCCATTCCATAATGTAAGCTCGATACTCTTGGCCAAGTTTGGATTACAATTTACCGTGCCTGAGCGATCATTTCCTTGCATAGTATTTTCTAAACATCCTACACAAGCGTAATTCCAAGCTTCTTCTTTTGGAATGCCTTCTCTAAGTAATCCTGCTATCGCTCTTTCGTCAAAATTTATCAAGAATGGAGCTCCTTGTGATTTTGATATCATATCAACTATTATATTTAGGAGCTTTTCAGGTGAATTTCTATGTAAACGAATATTTGGTTTTGGCTCTAAAATCGGTGACCATTCGTCTATTACTTCCAAAATGGTATAGGTTAAGTCGTTTGTAAGGTCTTCTCCATCACGCCCACAACCAGATAAAGTCATTAATTGACCAAATCCAGAGGTGATCCCCTGTCTTCCAACCATTATCTGAGCATCATAAATAGTATTGCAATGAAACCAAAAGCTGCCTAAAATATCCTTAGCAAATTCCTGAGTGATATTTTTCTCTTCAATAACATCTTTTTTGTATAGTGGCCATAAATATTGATCGGTCCTACCAAATGACATTCCTGCGCCAGGATATGATTCTTCCGCAATTGTTAACATATGAATTAACCAGAGTGATTGAACTCCTTGCCAAAATGTTTCTGCAGGTTCCCATGGGACACGTTCTAAATTTTGAATCATTTTTTCCAGTTCTTTAACCCTTTCTGGTGAGGATGCTTCTGATTTTAAGCGTTTGCATTCTTCAGCGTATAGTTTAGCTAATTTTTTTGGAATTTCTGCTGCTTGTATTATAGCTCTAAGTTCTTGACCAATAGGGCCTTTCTTTTCTTTTTGGTTTAATTCTTTATATCTTTCTTGTGCTTTTTCATAAACAAATTTAAATCCTTTTTTTATTATCGTCTCATAATCCGGAATAAGATGACCTCCAGTAGCACCCAAATTCCCAAAACCTGAGTTATGAAATTTAAAGATTGCATTCCGAATCTTTAAATTTTCCTTCCAAAATTTCTTCGCTTCTTTTTCTGTAAAAACCTTACTTAATTGTGTTTGGAATCTTCCCCCAGCTATTAGATCATTTTCTGATACAATCTCTTTTGGAATATAATCTAACATTGCTTTTTCAAAGAATATAATCCTACGCTCTGGAAGAGATAATTCCCAGAAATTCTCAGGTAATTCAATAGTTGGAGCCATAGATCTCATTGAACTTTCCAGTATACCTTTACCTTTATTTCCTAAATATAAATAAGATTCCGGAACAATATACATATTTCCTTCCTCAAAAATTAGATCCCAATCCGTACCAGTAGTGAAGGGCATGTATTGATTATTCCATTCTCGTTCCACTCCCTTAAAGTAATAATCTCTAAGCCATTGAGATCGAGGGGAAAGGTCGTGAGGTTTAGCGACTGGAAATTTTGGTTCTCCTTTTTGATTAGCATTAGTATTAATCTTACTCAATCTTTAGATCCCCTAATAAATTAATTAATTTTTATATTGTAATTTAATTTTAAATAAGATAAATACAATTATAAAACTTAAAATTATCAATAATAACTAGAAATTTCTTTTCAATTTATTAATTTAAATATTTATGTACCACCTTGCCTTATAGGAAATCTGCTTCTAGTAGTTAAGTATTCATGGATCAATTTATCTAATAATTTTAATTTCAAATCTTTATCCTTATCCCACAAATTATTAAGTTCTTTAGCATCTTTTTTTCGATCAAAAATATCTCCGAAATCTGGAATTTCTTGATACTTTGTTAATTTATAATCTTCGGTAATTAGATGACAAACTCTTGTATATAAAGGTCCTTTTGGCCCAACTTCTTCATCTTCAACAATTAAGATACAATCTCTAATTTTTTTAGAAGGATCCTTTAAAATTGGAGTCATATCATATCCTTGCATTCCAATAGGTCTATAACGCTCTTTTATATTTAGTAATTCAAGAATAGTTTTAGGAAGATCTACAGAACTGATTAAAGAATTAGTTAAACCTGGTTTAGTTAATCCTGGAACACTCCAAATTAATGGAATTTGTAATGGACCATTAAAAGGCGCAGGACCTTTTAGTATCATTCCATGTTCTCCCATAAAATCTCCATGATCACTTGTAAAAATAACCATTGTATTATCAGCCAATCCAAGATGTTCTAATGTAGTCAAAATTTGGCCAACCGCATCATCAATCATAGAGATTGATCCATATGTCAAGGCAATAAACTTTTTTACATTTTCTTCCGTTTCCTCGCGTAGCATGGCACCCCTTATTGGTGGATTTTCCATATGAGTTTTCAAATAAGGATGCTTATATAAATTTGGCATATCATTGAAATTTTCCGGCAACTCAATATCCTCTGGGTTATACATATCTCTATATCTTTCAGGTGGACCAACAGGTTGATGAGGATCTGGAAAAGAACATTGTAAAAAGAAAGGTTTTTTCCCATATTCCCCATTAGAATATCTTTCTAAAAACGAAACAGTTTGATTTTGAATATATCTAGTACTATAAAGGTCTTCTGGAATAAAACTTTCATAATCTACGTAGAAAATTGGAATAGCCGTTTGATATTCCTCTATTACTCTCTTTGCTAAGTTAGGAGCTCTTTCTTCTAACCAATCATAATAATGACCTAAACAGAGAGGACCATGCCCTAATACTAATTTTACTTCTT
>JBHLLI010000080.1:0-18877 GCA_048885765.1 Candidatus Hermodarchaeota archaeon | reverse complement strand
TAAAGGTTGAAATAAAGTATCAGTTAGAATTATAATCTAAGTTTCCTTTAATTTCTAAGTCAATATTTTTAGGAGTATGGTGAGGTAATCCAATAATAAAATTATGGTTTGTATTAATTCCCATATCAGACAAATTTTTCACAAAATCTTTCGATACTCCAAAATTTTTTTCATAACCTCCTCCAAGTGTTGATTCTATACCAAAATTCACCATAAGAAATTTAATGCGACATTTTTCTTGTATTAATCTAAGGTTAAAATTACATAGATGGTTTAATGAAATCAAGCAAACAATATACAAATAATTATCATAACTGCCCTTATAATTCATGAAATAGTTAAAAACCTCATTCCATTCTCGTTCAGGAAAGAGTGCATTCGGTTCACATAAATATAAAATTTTATCCCGTCGATCCATTTCTAATAAATTTCTTAAATTTTGTATAATCTCATCTGATTTTGAAAAAGGCTGATACTGCAATTGTTTCGATGTTATACAAAAATCACAACTATATGGACAACCAATTTGAGTTACCATGTAAGCTGTTTTAAAATTTACAGGTAATAATCGAGTATTCATGATTATAGTAGAGATCTTATAATCTTTTACATTGAGTTGAGGTAAAGTAAATTTCTTTCTTAACCATGCAATTCCATTCCCCATACATATATTTTTTTTTTTAACCAATCTGCTCACCCTTTCGAATATAACACCAGTACCACCTATAAATAACTCTAGTTCAGGGTAATCATTTTTGATAATTTCAATTATTTTAATAGCATTTTCTAATCTACTAGCATATACGCTTAAACCTATATGAGTGATATCATCTGCTTTATCAATTATTTCTCTAATGTTTTCTTGTGTAATAGCTTCATTAATGACAATAGAATCAATTTCAGGAATATTTCTTGATAAAAAAGTACCTTCAATATTTGGAGAATCTAAACTATTAGCATAAATCATAGAATTAAAAGGATTTAGCTTGTACCCATATTCATCAAATGCTTTTTGGATATCATTTTTATTCACATACTGAGGGAATTTATCATACTTTGGATCGTTTAATACTTCTAAAGCGAAATCTTCAGTAGAGCCTAAATTTGGAGGAAGAGATTTAAGAAACATTATTTTTAATCTAATTACTAAATACACCTCATTTTTCAATTTTGGAAAATCCAAGTAAAATTGAATCATAATCCTTGAAATAGAAGGGAAGGTAAGCATAGTATTTTGCTCCCAGATTAATTAACATATTTTGGCTAACCACGTCATCAACGTGTATTGGAAATGAAATAGCATTTATGTGTTTATTGTGTGAATATTCTTGTAGTATCCTATTAATTAATTTCTTTTTACTTGCCAGATCAATGTTATTTCTTAGAAGTTTAAAATCATACCAACATTTTTGATGTTGATTTTCAATGAGTTCTGCAATACATTCTTTATTTGTATTACAAATTTGAATTGTGTTCGTACCATTGTATTTTTTTTTTGATCTAAAAATTTCTATTTTATGGTTTATATGGAAATTGGAATTATCATTCAAATTTGATGAAGACATAATTCTTTTTATCCCTGCAGATTGGATTGACTCATATACTGAAGGGCCTAGCTTTAAATGTGGCCGTATTATTTTCCAATTGAGATCATAAAGAACAAGACCAAAGATTATCAACCCCTTGTTGTTTTCATGATAAGGAATTCGACCTAGATACTTAAAATTAAATTTTTTTAATATTTTTACCATTGGAACATTATTCTCAGTAATGATAGCATAGACACATTTAAATATTGATGAATTCATATTTTTTTTCACCTTCATCATTTCCAAGCCCATTTTTGAAATAATTCCCTTTCCTTGGAATTCGGGATCAGCCATGGTCAATTTTAGGTAACCTGCATCATGACTAAGAGTAAAAAGCATCTGTCCAATTAATTTATCATTTAAAAAAGCTCCTTTCCAGTAAGTATGCTTTTCTCTTATTTTTTTTTGAATATAATGAGTATCATAATATATTTCTTCAAAATAGAACTTTCCATAAACTTTTTTAATTAAATCGACAATCTTTTCAGAATCATTTTCAAATAAATTCCTTATGTAAATATTACTTAACAACTTAGATAATTACCCCACAAATGGCTAGTAATATGATTACTGATGAGTTTTAAGGAAATGTAAGTTAATTAAAGGTTATTAACTTGCGCTATTACATAAAAACACAAATATAAAAATGAATGTCATAAAAAATTATTTTAAGATAATTAAAATCCATTTTTAATTTACATAAAAATTAAAAAATTAAAGATTTTTAGTTGAGAATTTATAATGAACAAGATTTTTAATTATAAAAATTTGGTAATTTTTATTTTATTTAATTATGCGCTTTTGAATTCAATTTTTTAAAGTAATACATTTAGATTTTTTCATGTAATTTGGAAAAAAAATCTCAAAGAAGCTACTGGAATAATTTTCTATTCTAATAACTTTCTACGATTAATAAAGTCTAAAATTTCAATGAATTTCTCGAGGTAGGTTGTATTTTCAGATTTCCTTAAATATTCTATTATACTCCTCTCTTGATTAAAAAAGTTATTGATCAATTCAGGTTTCATTTTAAAATTATCACTAATCCTTTCAATAATTCTTTTTAATCTTTCTTCAAATTTTATTTTAATTTTTGAGTGAAGTAAATCATCAAAAATTAAACGATTTATTACAGATTTTTGTTTATCATTCAATTCAATTCCACTATAGAAATCTGATATCAATAAAATCCTAGGGCTTTTAGCAATTAAATTTCCATCATAATTAATATTCCTGTTAATATCTTTAATTATTGATTTAATCCACTCAATTTCGATACCATCATTTAGGTTGATACATATAATGTTTGAACCTGAAATCCAAACATGAAAAATATTTTCTGCTATAGGGATATTTAAATAGTCAGGAAAGGAAGAATATACTTTAAAGCTTTCTTCCATTTTACTATAAACGAGGTTTGTGAGTTCCACAGTGTTAAATTGTGAAGGGGATACAAGCTCAAATAACCAATTATTAAAAGTGTTGAATATTAGAAATATTTTGAAGAATGGATGAGATTCAAGGGGTTTTTGCCCTTCATTACTTAATTTAAAGAATCTCTGCGATTTCTTTTCTGTATGAGCATAATTTTCAAGCTTTATTTTATAAGTATTTAAATAATCTTGAAATTTACCAAAACCATCAACAAGTATATTATTTACATGTAATTCATTATCATGATAATGCGCTACTTCATAAGAATAAGTTTCTTTACCTAAGAATTTTTCATTAACTTTTTTCTTTAAATATGTATTTTCATCATTGATATTAAATAATATCTCCGCATTACACATTAAACAGGTAAATTCAGTTGAATTGAGACTTTTAGGAATAATTTCGAAATCAACTTTTTGATAACCTCGAACACTAGAATGTTGGTCTAAGAATATTTGGAAGTTATGTTCACACATTGAATTACTTGGAATAGATATTGTTGTTAAACCATGATCCTTAAGGACATTTCTTGGTATATTAACTTGTCCATTTGCATGACAAACTGGGCATACTAATTCAACTTTAGTCCTTTTTTGTTGGTCCTCTTCAATAAATAATCCTTTATTTATTATAAAAACCACCAAATTCTATATTAAGATCAATAATAACAAAAGAATTGTTCTTGAAATTTTATCCCCTAAGTTCCCTTGAGGTATATTCAAGAATAAGATTGTGGGGTAAAACGATTACCGTAATATTAACAATAAATTTCCTTTATAAAGTCATGTGTTAATTTATCTTTAAAACTTTTAACAACATTTTTTAAAAAAAACCTGAAAAGAATAAGAAGGTTAAAGATCAATAACCATTAACCTATTGCACATTTATTTTATTTGTGTTATCTTACAATTTTGCAAGATTTATCAATATAAATCAATATTTTTAATACCTTTTAATCATACTATTATTAAAAGAGTTTATACATCAAGAATATCTTTTATATCAGGTATTATTTTTTCTGGGTCAAAATAAGTGGTTTTACTAGTTTCATGGAATTTTTTTATTTCTTCACTGTACATCTCTTCAAAGTCTTTTAAGAAATGAGCTAATCTCTCTTTTAATCCTTTTTTAGCAGGTTCCGAAAGAAATAAAGCTAACTTTATCCATTGGCCATAAACTGCGTGAATATAAAATCCTTTATATTTTATTTCTTCCATTCCTTCTGCACCACTAATTTCAGATACAAATGAGTCCATAGCACTTAAAAAACCAGAAACCAATTCCTGATCTACTCTTAAATCTTCACGTGCATAGTTTACTAAAGGTAATCCAGACGCTTTATCAATAATTAAAATAGTTCTAAAATTTTCTCTATACATGGGTTTTCTAATTAATGACTTCTCTCTCTCTAAAGCTTCCTCTTTTGGCAGTATCTCATACATGACAAATTTTTTGGGATTGTATGAATCGGATTCACTAAATTCATAGCTCGAGATTTTGGTTATCCTAGATTGAGCTCTTATAGGTTCACGTGGGAGGTTTTTAATATAATTATCTCGAATTTCTATATTATGGTCTTTTGATTTTTTACCTTTAGTTATTCCTAATACTCTCTGATGAATTGGATCAACTACATAAAACCAAACATTTAATTTTTCCATATCTGAGACTAATCTTTCCAACCCTATATTATAGACTCCTCTTGGTGTAGTTACAAAAACTGTCCAAGATGCAATTTTGGATGATTCATTTAATAGATAGAATGTATTTTTGTATTCTTCCTCTGTCATTTGAGGTCCTGTTCTTACATAAACAGCTTCGGTCCGTAATAATGGTTTTCTTTTCATTAGATATAAATCTAATTTATATTTTGATTCATCGAGATTCGAAGTATCATAAACATCTATCCCCAAATCGGCACAATAGTCAGCAAAGACATCAATTAATTCGTGTTTTGATATAAAATCAAATCTAGATAGATATTTTTTAATTTTATCATCTTTAAAAAGCATATCTGCGATAAAAGCTAAGCAAGTTGGATATATTTTTTGGAGATCTGCAATTTTTTTATATTTCTCATAAAAATGGATGCTAATGTAGTCTAGATAATCTAATTTTGTCAATTCTTCCCCTTGAGGAATAGGAATCCTATCAGTTTCAATAAAGTTCTCTAATTCTCTAAATCTTGTTCTTACAATTAAGCAGTTTAGGCATATTATTCCAAATTTACCCGTGTTTTCTTGGAGGATTATATCAAGAATCTCTTGTGGACTTTGGGAAGTCATAATGAAAATTATAATTTTTTGATTTTAAAAGGTTTTTATAATATATTATGAATTTCCAATATTTTTAAGATTATCTTATGATTTTAATAGTATATGAGCGTCTCTTAATCTTAAGATAGCTGTAAGGAATACTAATCCCGCAAAAATCCATAATAAAAGAAATCGTAGTGAAATGATAATTGTAATAGAAAATAGAAACAAAAATGTTTCTGAACGTTCCATAAGCCCAGGGCGATAATAAATAACCTTTTCCACTTCATCTAAATGGTCTTCTTTTATAACCGCTCCTAGTAATAAAAACATTGAAATGCATAAAACTATGGAACCGAGAGAAAATAATCCAGGCCACATTAAATTTTGTGGATCAGTGGAGATAAGAGATATAATAACAATCACTTCTACAGTTCGATCACAAAAAATATCTAAAATTCCTCCAAATACCGTTGATTTTTCTAATCTTGCTAGAGTTCCATCAATTGCATCAAGGAAAAAAGATATAAACATTAATATAGCTCCAGATATAATTAATTCAATTTCCCATATCAAAATTCCACTTAAAAATATTGATAAAGCACTTAATGCACCTATTATCAAAGCTAATACAGTCACTTGATTTGCTGAAATTTTACCGTAAAAAACACGTTTAACAAATCTTTCTATTAGTATTTTAAATTTAGTTTTAGAAAGCCATTTATCAAGCATCGAATCATTTATTCAATATATGGCTTGAAATATAAAAATTAGTGAAATAGATTTTAAATTTACATTCTATCTGTAATGATTGAATAAATTTGTTCTGCAGTAAATCCTTTAATATCAATGGCTGAACATCTACAATTTCCAGAACAAGCTCCACATCCTTTACAAAGAGCTTCATTGATTTTAGCTACAGTCCCAAACCATCGATCCTCTACTAGTTCAATAGCTCCATATGCACAATTTTCAACACACATTCCACATCCTATACACCTTTCTGGCCTGACAACGCCGAAAAATGGTTCTACCTCAACTTCACCCTTAGCCATTAATACCGCAGCACTAGACGCTGCTCCTTTAGCTTGAGCTACAGCATCAGGAATGTCTTTTGGTCCTTGAGCGACTCCTGCAATAAATATACCCTCTGTTAATGTATCAACAGGTCTCAATTTTGGATGTGCTTCTAAAAAGAATCCATCTGCTGATCTCTGAATACGTAGAAGAGAAGTTATAATATCCGCGTCTGCTCTGGGTTCTAAACCACATGACAATACAAATAAATCAACTTTTAATTCAACTGGTTGCTGTAATAATGTGTCTTCAGACCGAATAACAATATTTTGGTCTTCATCCTCACTTACTTCAGCGATTCTGCCTCTCATATAAGTAATTCCATAATTGCGTCCGGCAGATTCATAGAATTCTTCATATCCTTTTCCAAATGCTCGTATATCCATATAGAAAATATACACATCTGCATCAGGATGTTTTTCTTTATACTGACGTGCTTGTTTGGTAGCATACATACAACATACTCGAGAACAATATTGATTTCCGCCTTCCCGAAAGTTTCTACTTCCGACACATTGTAAAAAAGCGATACTATGAGGTTCTTTAAGATCTGACGGCCTAACAGGTTTTCCAACCACTGGACCAAAAGAACTTAATAATCGCTCCATCTGTAATCCTGTAATAACATTGGGATATTTTCCATATCCATATTGTTTCAGTTCTGAAGGATCATACAAATCCCAACCTGTTGCTACGATAATAGTTCCTACTTTAATTTTAAGATATTCTGGTTCATCATCATAGATAATCGCTTCAGGCTCACATACATCTTTTCTTGCACATATCCCGCATTTTATACAATGATCCATATCTATGGTATATTGTCCAGGCACAGCTTGAGGGAAGGGAATATATATTGCTTTTCTCGTCGCTAATCCTAAATCGAATTCATTTCCTAAAACTACTGGACAATAATCAACACATAATCCACAACCTGTGCATTTTTCTTGATCAACGTAATGTGGTTTTTTTAAAATAGTAACATCAAAATTTCCAATATATCCCGAGACCTCTACAACCTCTGAATAGGTTAAAAGTTCAATATTTTTCTCACGTGATACTTCAGACATTTTAGGTGTAAGGATACAGCTTGAACAATCCATTGTAGGAAAGGTTTTATCAAGTTGAGCCATATGGCCCCCAATAGTGGGTGTTTTTTCGACTAGATATACTTTATAACCTTCATTAGCAAGATCTAGAGCCGCGTTCATTCCAGCAATACCCCCTCCGATAATTAAACAAGAAGGTTCAACTTTTACTTTCTGTACTTCTAATGGGATCAATTCTCGTGCTTTTGCTATTGCCATTCTAATATGGTCCTTTGCTGTTTCATATGCTCCCTCTGGTTCTTTCATATGGACCCATGTTGAATGCTCTCGAATATTTGCCATTTCAAATAAAAATTGATTCAATCCAGCTTCTTTGCAAGCAATCCTAAAAGTAGGTTCATGCATTCTAGGAGAACATGCAGCTACGACAACTCTATTTATTAAACCTGCTTCAATATCTTCCTTAATCATCTTTTGCCCTACATCTGAACAAAAGAATTTATATTCCTTTGCTACTTCTACATTAGCTAAAGTTTTTGAGTATTCAACTAAATCTGGAACTGAAACGACACCACCAATATTTACACCACAATGACAAATATAAACTCCAATCTTTGGGCGTTCATTTCCAGTCAATTCAATTTCTTTTTCAGTTTCGGTCATTTTATTCTTCCTCTTATATTAATTGTCCCTTAACTAAATCTAGAAATGGTTCTATTGAAATAAACGGTGGAACACCAGATAATTCATGGTTTTTAATTAAACCTAACAGATTTGGATCAATACCAAAAGCGAGTCCTAAAAGTTGGGTTAAATATATTACAGGGATGTGAAAAGGCTCACCGATTTCATCTTTAAATATATTGTTTACTTCCATTTGTCCTAAATCTAATTGAAGATGGCAGAATGGGCATACATCAATAATTACATCAACTCCTGCATCTCTCATATTAGTAAGTTTTTCTCTTGTAAAATCAGCAGCGACCTCCTTAACAGCTGTCCTAACAGCACCGCCAGCGCCACAGCACATATATTTATCCTTATAATTTACACTAGTTGCACCTGTTAATTCAACAATCTCATCCACAAACCTTGGTTCTTCATATTCACCATTCCAAGGTCTTTTATCACTTGGCTTGACAATATGACAGCCGTAATGGACAGCAATTTTTAAATCTGAAAATCGAACATTAATAAAATCTTTCAAATAATCCAATCCCATATCAAGATATAGTGCTTGGACTATATGTTTTGGTTCAAGATTACCTTTATACGTTCGCCCAATTTTTGCTAAGTGCTTGTTTACTTCTTTTTTTAATTCATATTCATGTTCAAGTTCATACCATGCATCTCTGAGAGTTCCATAACAGCCATTGCATCCAGTTATTGGATTTACCCCAATCTCTTCAGCAATCGAAATGTTTCTTGCAGCTATGACTAGCCATGTGGGTATATGAAAAGCTCTAAAGACGCCAGGGGCAGGACAGCAAGAAGCGCCTGGTAAATCGATGATTTCAGCCCCTAAATGGTCGAATACATTTCTAATTGAAGCTTCAATCATTGGATATCGATTGGGAATAACACAACCTAAAAACAATCCATAATGCCATTTATAATCTTCATTCATTCTTTTTCCTCCTTATCTTCTTTTTCTAATTTAGCCCTCTCTTCTTTAATTTTTCCAGCATTATCCATTAAATCTCTAAAACCAACCTCTTTCATTAACTCTTGGCACTCTTTAACCGCTTCTGGATATGAGTGAACAGTCGGAGGCAATGGTGGCAATCCATAAGACTCTCTTAGATCTCTCCATTTTTTGTTTGCTTCGCCATTTGCAGGAACGCCATGCCCCGTATTATAAAAAATATTATCTGCTAACCCAAAATGAGAATCTAAGATATAACCTTCCTCTACAGCTATATTTCTAAGTTTAATAATCATATCTGTAACCGGAATGTTTCGAGGACATCGTTCATAACAATAGTAGCAAGTTGAACAAAGCCAAATATCGATGTCTTTTAAAACAGATTCATCACCTGTTAATGCACGGCGAATTGCAGAGCGTGTTCGATATGCTGTTCGACGTCCTGATGGACATCCTCCTGTACAAGTTCCACAATTAATACATGCCCTAATTTTTTCTAAACCTGCATCGACGAATTTTTGGGTAATTCTTGAATTTGTAGACTTGAAGACTTTTCTTTTTATATATTTTTCAACATTTTCGCTCATAATTCCTTTAAATCCCCTTTATGATTTAAAAATTGATTTGCAATTTTGTAAAAAAACAAGCTATTAGCAATTATGTGTTTGATCAAACAAATTAATTGATTATCTTACAAAGAAAAAAGTATTTTTCTTAAAAAAATTTAGTATCAATAATTCATAACTAAATCAAAAATAACAGTTATTTCTTATATATTAAATTATTATAAGTAAAAAAAGTAGGAATCAATAGAGTAAATTTTCAATTAGAAAAAGAGTTAAAAATCTATAATAGTTTAATGATGATTGTTTAATTTAATTAACTCATCTAAATACTCGATTTGTTTATCGTATGATAAAAATGCTAACTCTTTCTTTACTTTTTTTCTCTTTTCTTTATCTAATTCTAAGTTTTTCAGTTTATCGCGTATTTCTTTTGGTAAAACGGTAAAGATTCTATTAAAATATTTTTTTATTTCAGGGATTTCTTCAAAATTTTTTTCTTTTAAGTCTCCGTTTATATTTACCACCTATTTATACATATCAGTCAGGTTTTTAAAATAAATTCTTCTAAATAAAAAAAAAACAGGTTCTATAATAAAAAATTTGGAGTCCAATTCTTCGATGAAATATGGATAAAAAAAAATAATTATTTATTAAATTATTAAATAAATTCAAATAAAATGGGTTAAATTATAATTTTCTCATAAAGTTTTCAAATTCCATTTCTGAAATAAATCCTTTATGGGCTAAAACTTCTCTAACTTCTTTTAATAATTTTGGTATTTTAATTGCTTGTGCCATCTGGGTTTCTAATTCTTGAATTCTTTTTTTAGACTCAGAAATTTTATTCTCATCTTCTTTAATTCTTTTTTCATATTCTTCATTTATTTGTCTGAATTTAATTAATTCATCTTCAATTATTCCTTTTTCTTTTAATAAAGTCTCTAACTCACTTTTAACAGATTCTAATTCTTTTTCTTTCTCCTTAATCTTAGCTTCCAACTCATTTTTCATTGATTCCAATTCTTTTTCTTTAGCTCCAGCTTGATCTAAATAATCGTTATACTTACTTTTTATAGTATTTTTTTCATTTTCTTTTTCATTCAACTTTATCTCTAATGTTTTCACATTTTCTAAACTTATATTTAAATCATTTTCTAATTTTTTGTTATATTCTTTTATTTCTTCAAAAAGATTTTTGGTAGAGTCTAATTCATCTTTCAACTTTTTTAATTCCTCTTTGGTGGACTCCAATTCGTCATTAGCTTTTCTCGTGTTCTCTTTATAAGCAATTATACCTTTTTCGAGATCATCAGTTTTCGCTCGGAGATTTAAAAGAAATTTACCTTCAATTCTAAAAATTTTGTCTGGTTCTTCTTCCACTTTTGCCCATTCAATACTAATAATATTTCACCTTTATAATTGTTAAATTAATTATATTGGTTTCAATTTTTAGATCTTTCTTTTTTCATTTAATACTTGAACTAGTGTAATGAATTATTATTAATTTATTTTCCTTGAAAAATACTTAAATGAGGAGAAGGAAAAATTAAAATAATTGAATTGTAATAAATCTCTTAATAATATACTACTAAAAAATCTAAAATAATAATTAAATAATTGGGGATCTCACTGGGAAAATTGTTTAAGAATATTGCGGTATTAGATAAAAAAAATGAGATTGTATTTGAACGTATTAATGATGAAGTTTTTTGTTCCGAATTTTTTGGACAGGTATTAACTGCTTTTGAGAGTTTAACAAAACATATCGCAGATGGAGAGCTATCAAATATTGAATGGGGAAACACACTTATTACAATTAAAAAAAAAGAAGATCTAATTTTTCTTGCTTGTACTGATCCTGATGTTAAAGAGAATAAAGTGAATGAGGAACTGGATTATGTTTGCAATCAGTTTTTTGAGATTTATCCTATCATACTAATTGATGGTTTTAATGGCGATAGAAGTGTATTTTCTAACAGCGAAAAAAGATTTAATGCAGAAATACAACATTTAATCGATTAAATATAAATTATTAATGGAATATTATTACTAGACTCTTTAGAAGAATATTTTTAAGGTAAAAACCTTATTTTCAAAATAACAAGTAATTATTAAAAAAAATGAGTTAATATGGTATTCGACTGGAATTTTTATTTTAGTTTGTTTTGCTCCATTGGAGGAATAGCATTTTTTCTTATCAGTTTATTAATAATCAGAAAAATTAAGGAGTTGTTTCCTGCAACAAAATTAATTAAGAAATGGATAATAATTCAAGTGTTAATCTTTGTATTTCTAGGTGGTTATGTTGCTAATATCATCTTTTTAGCACTAGAGTTAACAATAGTTACAAACATCATGGTTGCAATTGTATATATTTTTGGAGCATTATTCGTTTTGTTAGTTGTCAATCTTAGTTATAAAACATATAAAGAGATCGTTTTAGGATCTTCTAAAAAATAGATAGAATTTGAATAATTTTTTGGATTAAAAATCATGTCACCAATGCTGGACGAGCTATGGGTGTTTTCTAGGGCAGGCGTTCCTATTGTTGATTTCTCAAAAGAAGGTAAAGTTGATAAAAGATTCTTAGGATTCTTTATATCAGCAATAAAAGCTTTTAGCAAAAAAATTTCAGGAAGAGAGTTAAAGGGATTTAATATTGGTCATAATAAATATTCTTGTATCCACTGTATGGATGATGAGATTGTTTTAGTATGCAGGTCACCTTTAGATGTGAATAAAAAAAATATTCAAAAAATTTGTTCTGTCATAGGAAAAATGTTCGAGAAAATGTTTTCAATAGATGATATAACTAAGTGGAATGGAAACATTGATTTTTTTAACGAATTTCAACATAAAATAGATTTGTATTTTAGAATGAGTGATATTTAAAACCTGTTATTTAAAATCTTTTTTTTTTTTATAAAGAACATTTTTAAATTCATAAAATTGATATAATAGAATTTTTATATAAAGGGTATAGATAAATAAGAGTTCTTTTTAAAACACAAATTAATAACTAATTAATCTTAACCATGGATCTTGGAAATTTTACAAATATTCTGAAGAAACTTGCCGACAGAATAGAAGAAAAAGTTAATGGTGTACCAACGCCAAACCACGTGTTCTTAAATCGTATTGATTTGGATGGTTTTAAGGAAGTTTTAAACGAGTATAACAAAGATCGTAATCTCTGTAAAAAGACTTTAGAGGTTAAAGGAATTTGGCATTTAGATTTGGACTATGGTCCACAGTTTGAAACAAAACTCAAAACTGAAAGAGCGGGAGAAATTACAGTACAAACGGATGGACTGACCTTATTTGGAGGCGGTGGAACGGCATTACATCCTATTTCACTATGTATGGCTGGATTTTGCGGATGTTACTGTGCAGCATATGCAAAATGGGCGGCAATGGAAGGAATAGAATTAAAACAGTTAAAGATTAGAGTTAAAGGAGATTTAGATTTCTCTACAGTATTAGGTATAGAAGAAAATGTCCCTATAGTTGATCATTACCAAATAGAATTATTTATTGAAAGTGATGCAGATTATGAAGAATTATTAAGGATTTCAGAGATCACCAAAAGGCGATGTTTTTGTTATTACTGTATATCAACTTCTACTATCCCGAAAATAACTTTAAAAAATGAAGGAAAGTCAAAAACAATAAATAATACTGCACCAATAAAACAAAAAGTCCTTAATAGAATCAATATAGAAGCCTATAAAGACACATGTGAAGTATTTTCACAAAATCGAACACTTTGTAAAAGAATTATTGAAGCTGAGGGGACGTGGAGATTAAATGTGCAATATGGGCCTCAATTTGAAATCAAGTTACCTACCGAAAGAGCTGGAGATATAACAGTTCAAACGGATGAAACTATAATTTTAGGTGGTGGAGGTACTTCCTTCCATCCAGTTGCACTTTGTATTGCCGGTTTTTGCGGTGATTTTACAGGAAATTTTGCTACTTTAGCGGGTTTGAATGGTATAAAACTTAATAAGTTGGAGGCTCACGCTAAAATGAACATAGATTTAACAACGGGGTTTGGGATCGAAGATGGACATCCAATGATTGATGGTTATGAAATTGAATTAAAAGTGGAAAGTAATGTCCCAGATGAGGAACTTATGGAAATTCTTGAACTCACTAAAAAGAGAACATTCTGTTATTACTGTTATGCAACTCCTGTATTTCCAGATGTAATTGTAAGAAAAATTGTAACAAAAGAAGAGAAGCAAATTATTGAGGAACCAGCTTATTTACTTGGGAGAAAAGAAGTTTTAACTGACAATCTAATACATATTGACAATCCACATAATATAAAATTAAAAATTAAGAGAGATATTAAGATTAAAGAATTATAATTTTATCAGGCTTTTTATATTAAGAATTTTTTTTTCTAATGTTAATGCTTTAATAGACTTTCCCAATCCCATTAATCTAAGGGTAAGTAACGATTCTTGTGCATATTTATAAGACTCTTTATAATTTAATTGCATGTAATAGCTTCCAGCAATATTATTAAGAAAATCTGCTTTAAAAGATAAATCATTTAGCTCTTCTGCAATCTTTAATCCATTCTGATATGAATTTAATGCATTATTATATTCTTTTAAATAAAAAAAAGTCTTACCAAGCCAATTAAGTAATTCCATCTCACCCTTAATATATTTTATTTCTTGAAAAATTTTAATTGCATCACTAAAAAAATCTAATGCTTTAATATAATCGCTTTGATCGAAATATACCTCTCCTATCTTAGATAAATGTTGTGCTTTACCCTTCTTGTTTTTTAATCTTTCATCATAAGATAAAGCTTCTTCAAATTTATACAATGCGATTGAAAAATCACTAAGTTTTTGAAAAATGGTTCCAATATTGTTGAGACATATTATTAAATTTTCGATATCATTTAATCTACGAAAAATTTTTTCAGCCTGCTGAAAATACTCCAATGCTAATTCAAGATTATTTTCTTTGAAGTAAATTGAGCCAATATTGTTAAGAATAAGTGCTTTCTTCTTTAAATCTCCAAGTTTTTCGGATATTTTGATTGCTTCTCCAGAAAATAATAATGCCCTAGAGTAGTCTTGTAATTCCTCATATATTTCAATTACACTATTCATTATCCTTAATTTCTCCATAGAGTTACCACTATCTTCAGCAATTTTCATTGCTTCTTCATATTTCTGAATTGCTAATGGAAAATTCCTTATTCTTTCATATATTTCTCCTAAATTACTTAAATAAATTAATTCTTGACTTTTTTTACCTAATTCATGAGCAATTTTAGTGGCTTCTTCGAAATATTCAATTGCTTCGGAATAATTCCCCATTTTATAATATATCCAAGCTATATTATTCAATACTAAGAGTTTATGAGAATTTCTACTATCTTTATCTATATTCTCAAGAGCTCTTATTCCACACCTAAAGGAATCCTCTAACCTGTCAAAATTAAAATAAATTACATGTGGTATTAAATATTTGATCATTTGATTAGGCTCGTCTATATTATTATGTAACCAATCGCTGAAGTTAGGAGCTGAATCGTTTTGATCAACAGTAGGTTCAAAATTTAAGATTCGTTTTAAAGATTTTTTAATATTAGTATCAATCCTATAAAGCTCTATATGTGGATTCTGATATTTAATTTCTAATAAAATTGTATCCAAACTATCTAAATCCTTAGTACTTCGATCTCTAGTTTTCAAAATTTTAGTAATTATCTCTTTATCTCCATTATTTTCAATATGGTTAATCCATATGATTCTTCTCCATTTATGATACCTTTTTAAGATAGGAACTATATCATAATCATTTTCACCAGAATATCCAATTATTAATGCAATAGATTTGTTAAACAGCTTGTTTAATAGGACTCCTTTATATGGTTCAACAAAAAATAAATTAAATTCTGTTTTATATGAGCCAATTTTTTTGATTAAAGAAAGAAAATATTCTCTTGTATCTCTTTTTTGTAAGATATCTTTTGTAGAACCATGGATTTTAAAAAGAAACTTTGTATCTTCTTTCAAATAATCGTTTATGTTTTCATAATGTCTAAAATCATCTTCAATTATAACAGGAACGATAGAATCTTTCTTTTTATTGGATTGGATAATAGCATGTTCAATAAGGAAATCAAAATTTGTTGTAATAACATTAAAACCTCTATAAATCATTTCTGCTAGATAAAAATGTATAATATTAGGCTTTTCAAATAGTTCCAGATATTCTAATATTTTTAATTCTTTATCTAATAAACTTCTAATAATTTCTAATAATATTTCAAAACGTAATCCGTCTATCTTTAAAATATTTTCAATTTCTGAATTAGCACATGAAAAATTAATAATTTCTTCCATTAATTTATTACTAGCAGGAATGCTTGAAGGTGCATCAATGGAGCATCCTGCTCCAGCTATGATATTAAAACTATAACCTTCTTCTAACAAGTCTTTTAATGTTAAATTTGTTTCGACCATATTAAAAAAATCTTATTTTATAATTTTGGAATTGAAAAATAGAATGTACTTCCTTTATTTCTCCCTTCAGATTCAAGCCATATTTTTCCTCCATGCAGTTCCACCAGTTTTTTTGTAATATATAGTCCTAATCCAGTACCATCAGCAGCGATATCCCAACCTTGTCCATATCGCTCAATTTTTCCGAATTGTTTGAAAACTTGGGCTTTTTCTTGTTCAGTAAATCCAATTCCATTATCTGAAATTGATACTATATATGATCCTTTATTAATCTTGGATTCAATATTAATTTTCCCCCCAGATGGTGTATATTTAATAGCATTAACTAATAAATTTGACATTACTTCATAAATTCTTTCTTTGTCAAATTTAGTATCTAATTTGTCATGTAAATTAAGAGAGATCGTCTGGTCTCTCAATTTCGCTAAGCCTTGGAGTTCTTTTACACAAAATTTTATTAAAAAGGTTAAATCTTCCTCTTTTAAATTCAGAGATAATTGTCCAGCTTCTAATTTTGTGCTATCTAAAAGAAGATTAATAATCTTTTCCAATCGTTTACTACCACCTTGAATTTCCCTTAGAATTGATATAACTTCAGTATCCAATTTAGATTTATAAAGTGTTAGCAATAATTCTGTAAAACCTTTAATTGAAATCAAAGGTGTTTTCAATTCATGGGAAGTTCTTGAAAATAATTCTGATTTTAGCTTATTAATCTTATTTAGAGTTATATTTTGCTTTTCTAAATCCCTTTGCACTTTCCATCGTCTTTGTTCAATTTCAAGAGCATCACATATTAAAAACATAACTAATTTGTCTTGTCCGCTAATTATTGGATTATCTTTATAAAATATGCAGACCGCACTATTAAAACCCTCTTGAGATTTTATTACTTTTCCAAAACATGCTTTAAAGTTATGGTTTTTAATAAATTGATCACTCTCAGCATAATTCATCTCATTGATATCTAAAAATGTTTGAGGAAAGTCGTGTTCTTCTTGAAATAAGATGCTTATAAAAAGATTTTTGAATTCTTCGTAGTCAAAATTAAATATTTTATTTTCTGATGTTATAATTTGATAATTTTCTTTCTCATCTGAAATCGTTTTATAAACATATAATAGAAAATCTCCATCTAGTAACTTTAAGCATGTATTCAAAAGTAGATCAATGTTTTTTCGAATATCTGTGGTAAAATTTAAGAAATTTATATTTAATTCATATATCAAATTTTCATACATTTTTTTTTCGGTAATGTCATCTAACCACACTCTTATACTGTCAATTTCTCCATTTTGATTGTAATGAGGAATGCGCTTTCCAGCTAACCATTTTATTCTTCCTTGTTTATCAGTAATTCGGAATTCTAGTTCTGCTTCTTCATTAGTTTTTATAAGTTTAGCCAAATCGTTTCTATGAATAATTTTTTGCCAAAAAATCTCTTCATTTAGTTCCTCCTTTTTATAACCTATTATTTCAATTAATTTTGGGTTAATATATAGTAGTTTTTTGTTAATTACATCGAATTCCATTACTCCAACTGAAGAAGTTTCTAAAATATCTTTGAATTTTATCTCACTTTCCTTTAAGGCTTTTTCAGCTTCTTTTAGTCTAGTTATATCATGAATAACGGTGAGAATATATGTTTTATTTTGCATAGTAAGTAAATTTGAATTTATTTGTAAATACTTGAAATCTCCTTCTTTAGTTTCAATGGGAAATTCTATCGCATCTATACGTGAATCTCCTAATAAATCTTTATATCCTATTTGTAATTGTTCTAAAGCATCTTCAAGGTATAGATCCAAATCAACAAAATTCTTTCCAATTAATTCCTGTGAAGAATAACCGGTTATGGATTCAATTGCTGAATTACATTCAATTATATTACCATTTATATCTGTGAGAATAACTCCATCTGGAGAAGTATCATATAATTGATGATATTTTTCTTCAGATACTCTTAATTTTTCTTCTGTAAACTTCTTATCGGTTATATCTAGAAGAGAAATAATAACATTTGACCATTTATCTTCATATTCAGGTACTATTGATGTCTTTGCATAAAGATGTATCGGTTCTCCAGTGAACTTCTTAGACTTTACCTCAGATTCAAAGACCCTTTCACCTTGTATTAAACTCAATAACTCCATTTTATTATATCTAAGAACATCCTCTAATTGGCCATCACTCACATTATGGCTCATTTTTTCCATTCTCCTGTAGTACTCTTCTTTATTTTTAGCATTATATATTTCTAAAGTCTTCTTGTTTAAATCAACTATTTTAGCTTTAGATATCAAATTTAAAGCTTCTTCAGGATTCTCGTCAAAGAATTTTTCAAAATTGGTAACCCCTAAAGATTGTAAATAATATACATGATTTTTTATTTCTGAATAATCTTGTATTGTTAATGCTATTGGAGTATTTTCAAATAGGCTATGATATTTAGCTTCGGAGTGCTTTATTGTTTCTTCAGCATTTTTCCTTTCTTCGATTTTTTCTATTAAAACTTGGATTATTTTTTCATTTTCAATTTGAAATGTAGAAGCTTGGAATGAAACCCATACTCTATTATAATCCCTTGTGAATAACTGAATTTCTCGTGGTTCTAAAATACCCGTTCTAATTAGAGTATCATAATCCTTTATTACCGAATAAAGGTACTCTTTTGGTATAAAGGATGTATCAGCAAAACTCTTTCCAATTAGCTCAGATCTTTTGAATCCAGATAATTCTTCAGCAGATTTATTGCAATCTATAAC